>NZ_RAWQ01000014.1:0-82866 GCF_003668965.1 Corallococcus sp. AB030 | reverse complement strand
ACGGGGGCGGCGGGGACCTGGGTCTGGGCCCAATCATTGGCGGAGCGGCCGCTGGCGTCGCGCACCGCGGGGGAGGCTCCCTGGTGGCGCAGCTGGTCGGCCACCTCCGTGCGGCCGAAGAGGACGGCGAACATCAGGGCCGTCTGGCCCAGCCGGTTGGTCTGGTCCACCGCGCAGGGCTGGGCGGAGAGCAGCTTCACCACGTCCGCGTAGCCCTTGAAGGCGGCGCCCATGAGGGCCGTGTTGCCCCGGTTGTCACCCGCGCACGCGTCCGCCCCGGCGTCGAGCAGCGCCTGCACCGTCCGGGTGTGGCCGTGATAGGCGGCGAGGATGAGGGGGGAGAAGCCTCGCGTGTCGCGGGCCTCCACGGGCGTGCCGGCCTTGACCAGCCCCTGGACGATGTCCGTCTCGCCTTCGCGCGCGGCGGCGAGCAGGTAGCGCTCCGCGTCGCTGGTGGCGAGCAGCCGTCCGGCGGGCGTCGCTGGAGCGCGCAGGGACATCCACGCGGCGGTCAGCACCGTGCACACCAGCATCACCAGACCCAACGAACCGAGCAGCAGCTTGCGAACCATGAGGGCGTCTCCGGCGAAGGAAGCGTGAAGGAGAGAGGGGGCCGCCGTGGCGTCACCGGCGGCCCCGGTGCGTCAGGTCACGGCTGGCCGGTGGTGGCGAGCGGGGCGATGGTGGCCTTCGCGTCGTCCAGCTTCACGTTCACGGCCTTGGCCAGGCGCGTGCCGTAGTCCGCGTTGGCCGCGTAGAAGTGGCCCACCATGCGCGCCTTGACCTTCGCGTCGCGCACCTGGCCCAGGTCGCCAGCCAGGTTCTGGATGAGCCGCTCCTTGCCGACCGCGTCGAGCGCCGTCCAGAAGGCGCCCGCCTGCGCGAAGTTGTCCGTCTTCGCGATGGGGCGCTGCTGCGTGGTGCCGGTGAGCGGCGCGTTGGAGAAGAGGGCGGAGGGCGTGTCCTGCGTCTCACGCGTGATGCTGGGCTCGTAGTTCACGTCCGACTTCGTGTTGCCGCTGTTCATCGCGCCGGCCTGGCTGTTGTTCTCCACCGCGGCGCGCGCGCGGTTCACCGGCAGCGACAGGTAGTTGGCGCCCAGGCGGTAGCGCTGCGTGTCCGCGTAGGAGAAGAGGCGGCCCTGCAGCAGCCGGTCCTCGGACGGCTCGATGCCCGGCGGCATCACGCCCGGGGAGAAGGCGGACTGCTCCGTCTCCTCGAAGAAGTTGTCCGGCATCTTGTTGAGGGTGAACCTGCCCAGCTTCACCGGAGGCAGCTTGTCCTTGGGCCACTCCTTGGTGGCGTCCAGCGGATCGAACGTGAAGCCGTCCAGGTCCTTGGGATCCAGCACCTGCACGCTCAGCTCCCACGAGGGGAACTTGCCGGCCTGGATGTTCGTGTAGAGGTCGAGCGTGGCGTGCTGGAAGTCCTCGCCGCCCAGCTTCGTGGCCTCCTCCACGGCGAGGCCCTTCACGCCCTGCTGCGACTTCCAGTTGAACTTGACGTACTTCACCTGGCCCTTGGCGTTGACGAACTTGAAGGCGTGCACGCCGTTGCCGTCCATCTGCCGGTAGCTCGCCGGGATGCCCAGCTCCGTATAGAGCTGGGTGAGCATGTGCGTGGACTCCGGCTGGTGACTGAAGAAGTCGAAGAAGCGGTTCGGGTCCTGCCGGTTGGTGATGGGGGACGGCTTCAGCGAGTGCACCATGTCCGGGAACTTGATGGCGTCACGGATGAAGAAGATGGGCAGGTTGTTGCCGACCAGGTCCCAGTTGCCCTCGTCCGTGAAGAACTTCAGCGCGAAGCCGCGCGGGTCGCGCAGCGTCTCCGGTGAACCGCTGGGGTGGATGACCGTGGAGAAGCGCACGAACATCGGCGTCTTCTTGCCCTTCTGGGAGAAGACGGACGCGCGCGTGAGGTTGGAGAAGTCGCCGTAGCTTTCGAAGGAGCCATACGCGCCCACGCCGCGCGCGTGCACCACGCGCTCCGGGATGCGCTCACGATCGAAGCGCGCGAGCTTCTCGATGAGGGCGAAGTCCTCCAGGAGGATGCCGCCCCGCGGGCCGGCCGTCTTGGAGCTCTGGTTCGTGCCCAGCGGCGCGCCCGAGTCGGTGGTGATGGGCGGAGGGTTGCCGGCGGCGAGGACGGGGGCGCCAGACAGCAGGACGGCGAACATCAACGAGCGTCGGTTCAAGGGGAACTCCTTGGGTTACGGGGGAACCGGGCCACCCCTAGAGCACGCCTCGTGCCGAACGTTCACCTCCTGTGATTTCAATGGTTTGAGCGTATGGGGCTCAGCCTGATCACCGGCCTTTCGGTGTTTGAACCGAAATGGCGGTGGTGTTGATCACCGCTTTATCGGTGCTCACGCGTGCATCGACATTTCGGTGAGAAGGCTTTTGCGTGATGCGTCTCGCCATTCAAGAGGCGCGGTGCGGCATCGTTTGCTGGCGGTGCGGGCGCCTGTGTTCTTGCGCAGAAGGGCGCGGGGCTCGGGTAGGGTGCGCGCATGTCAGGCCCGTTCATCGACGACGCGCGGATTGCCGAGGCGCGCAAGCTGGCGGACGAGATCGTCAATCCGATCTTCGACCTCATCCAACGCAACACCACTGTTTCCAATGAGCGCACCGTCTTGCGCTTCTTTGGCATTTCCGGCGCGGGTGCGCGTGGCGTACCCATGGCCAACCTCATGGTGGACAAGCTTCAGTCCGCCGGAGTGCTCAACCGGGGCGCCGCGTACTGGTACGGCCGCGCGCTGCAGCTGGGCGCCAGCAGTCCGCTGGACGCCGTGGAGCGCATCACCGCGCTGCCCACGGACAAGCTGGGCGCGCTGTCTCCAGAGATGGAAGCCAACCTGCGCGACGCCGTGCGCGAGGAGGCTCGCGCGGCGATGGCGGAGCTGAAGTCCCGCATCGCCCAGCGCAACGCCCTGCGCGAGCAGTTCCCCATGTCGCCCGCGCCGCACAAGTACGTCATCGTCGCCACCGGCAACATCTACGACGACGTGGACCAGGCGCGCGCGGCGGCGCAGGCGGGCGCGGACGTCATCGCGGTCATCCGCTCCACGGCGCAGTCGCTGCTGGACTACGTGCCGCACGGCGCGACGACGGAGGGCTACGGCGGCACCTACGCCACCCAGGAGAACTTCCGTGTGATGCGCGAGGCCCTGGATGACGAGAGCCGCAAGCTCAAGCGCTACATCCAGCTGACCAACTACTCGTCCGGCCTGTGCATGTCGGAGATCGCCTTCTGCGCGGCGTACGAGCGGCTGGACATGCTCCTCAACGACGCGATGTACGGCATCCTCTTCCGCGACATCAACATGCGGCGGACGTTCATCGACCAGTACTTCAGCCGCCGCATCTGCGCCCTGGCCGGCATCATCATCAACACCGGCGAGGACAACTACATCACCACCGCGGACGCGTACGACGCGGCCCACACCGTCATCGCCAGCCAGTTCATCAACGAGTGCTTCGCCAAGCGCGCGGGCCTCAAGGACTGGCAGCTGGGCATCGGGCACTCGTACGAAATCGACCCGTACCGCGACGACACGCTGCTCTTGGAGCTGTCGCAGGCGATGCTGGTTCGCCGCTGCTTCCCGGACGCGCCGCTCAAGTACATGCCGCCCACGAAGCACAAGGAGACGGACATCTTCTTCAGCCACGCGTACGACGTGATGGCGGACCTGGTGGCCATCTGGACGCGGCAGGGCATCCAGCTCTTGGGCATGATGACGGAGGCCATGCACACGCCGCTGCTCGCGGACCGGTACGTGGCGCTCAAGTCCGCGTCGTACATCCACCGCGCGGCGCGGGGCATCGACGAGGAGTTCACCGTTCGCGAGGACGGGAAGATCGCCAACCGCGCGCGGGAGGTCTTCGCCAAGGCGGAGGAGCTGCTGCGCGAGTGCCACACCGAGGGCATGGTGGCGGCCATCGGCAAGGGGCGCTTCGGCGACGTGAAGCGCGAGGAGACCGGTGGCAAGGGCCTGGACGGCGTGCTGGAGAAGGCGCCGGATTACTTCAATCCGTTCCTGGAAATGCTGGAGGCGTCATGATCCTGAGTACCTTTGTTGCCGTGATGGTGGCCGCGGGCGGCAGCGCGGATGCGTTGAGCAGCGTCACGGTGAAGAACATCGCGCTGAAGGCCCCGGCGGCGTGGACGCGCTCCAGCGTGGACGGCTCGGAGAAGTTCCTGGCGCCCTCTGGCGACGCGTACTTCATGGTGGACGTGGGCACGGTGCAGACCGCGGGCATGAAGGCGGAGCTGTGCCGCACGAAGATCCTCGCGAACATGGGCGGGGACAGCTGGACGATGTTGAAGGTCGGCGGCCAGCCGGCGGCCACGAAGATGGACACGGACGCGGCGCCGGACGGCAGCGGCAACGTGGACACCGTGACGTACGTGGGCTGCAACGGGAAGACGACCTGGTCGGTGGTCTTCTACATGGAGCAGGGCAAGAAGGACCGTTTCGCCGCGGTGGCCGAGAAGGTGGGCACCAGCGTGTCGTTCACGCCGCCCAAGGGCAAGAAGGGCTAGTTCGATGGTGAAGCCGAGCAAGCAGATCATCCGCCCCTACGGCGACCGTCGCGACGACGGCATGGTGCAGCTGTCGTTCACGCTGCCGGTGCCGCTGTCGGAGAAGGCCAAGGAGGCTGCCGCCCAGTTCACGAAGAAGATGGGCTTCACGGACGTGAAGGTGGCCGCCGCCGAGCGCGCGGCGGACCAGTACACGTTCTTCGTCGTCTACGCCCGCTCCAACGTGACGCTGGACTACGCGGAGATCGACGTGCCGGAGGTGGTGGTGCGCAAGATGGGGTTCAACGACCTCAACGCGCTCATCAAGGAGAAGGTGCGCCGGCGCATCGTCGTCTTCGGTGCGTGCACGGGCACGGACACGCACACGGTGGGCATCGACGCCATCCTGAACATGAAGGGCTACGCGGGCGACTACGGCCTGGAGCGCTACCCCGGCTTCGAGGCGTTCAACCTGGGCAGCCAGGTGCCCAACGAGGACCTGATCAAGAAGGCCACCGCGAAGCACGCGGACGCCATCCTGGTGTCCCAGGTCGTCACGCAGCGCGACGTGCACAAGGACAACTCGCGCCAGTTCATCGACGCGGCGAAGGCGGCGGGCATCCACGGCAAGACGCTCCTGCTGCTGGGCGGGCCGCGCGTGGACCACAAGCTGGCGCTGGAGCTGGGCTTCGACGCGGGCTTCGGGGCGGGCACCAAGCCGTCCGACGTGGCGAACTACATCGTGCACGCGGTGATGAAGAAAGAGGGCACGGAGTCCGCGGACTCCCACTACCAGGGGGAACCCACGTGAGCACTGGCACCAAGGCGGTACTGCGGCTGCGCATGGGCAGCCACGACGCGCACTACGGCGGCAACCTGGTGGACGGGGCGCGGATGCTCGGTCTGTTCGGGGACGTGGCCACGGAGCTGTGCATCCGCTCGGACGGGGACGAGGGCCTGTTCCGCGCCTACGACTCCGTGGAGTTCCTGGCTCCGGTGTACGCGGGCGACTTCATCGAGGCGGAGGGCGAGATCATCAGCGAAGGCAACACGTCGCGGAAGATGCGCTTCGAGGCTCGCAAGGTCATCAAGCCCCGGACGGACGTGAATGACTCGGCGGCGGACGTGCTGCCAGAGGCGGTGGTGGTGTGCCGCGCTTCGGGCACGTGCGTGGTGCCCAAGGACAAGCAGCGGGTGAAGCGATGAGCAGGCCCATGGTCCTCACCGCCGCCCTGGTGGGCGCGGAGACGACGCGCGAGCAGACGCCGTATCTGCCCATCACCGCGGAGGAGATCGCGGAGGACGCGGCGAAGTGCCGCGAGGCCGGCGCGGCGATGGTGCACATCCACGTGCGCACGGCGGAGGGCAAGCCGTCGCAGGACGCGGAGCTGTTCCGCGCGGCCATCCGAGCCATCCGCAAGCGCACGGACGTGCTCGTCCAGGTGTCCACGGGCGGTGCGGTGGGCATGGGCGTGGACGAGCGGTGCGGCGGGCTCACGCTCACGGGCGCGGACAAGCCGGACATGGCCACGCTCACCACGGGCACGGTGAACTTCGGGGAAGAGGTGTTCTGGAATCCCCGGCCGCTGGTGCGCGACATCGCGAAGCGCATCAAGAGCATCGGCCTCAAGCCGGAGCTGGAGTGCTTCGACGTCGGGATGATCGACGAGGCGCGCTACCTGGCGAAGGAGGGGCTGGTGGAGTTGCCGGCGCACTTCGACTTCGTGCTGGGCGTGCCGGGCACGCTGCAGGCGCGGCCGGAGGTGCTGGACTTCATGATCGCCTCGCTGCCGGAGGGGAGCTCCTGGACGGTGGCGGGCGTGGGGCGCCAGCAGCTCCCGTTCGTGGAAGAGGCCGCGAAGCGCGGCGGCAACGCGCGCGTGGGCCTGGAGGACAACATCTACTTGTCCAAGGGCGTGCTCGCGAAGGGCAACTTCGAGCTGGTGGCGGAGGCCGCGAAGCGGGCCCGTGCCGCCGGCCGTGAGATTGCCTCCCCCGAGCAGGCCCGGCAGCTGCTGCGCCTGGGCTGAGGTTTCACACGCGGAGCCATCACGTGAGGCCCGGGAGCGGATTCGCCCCGGGCCTTCGTGTTTCGTCTCCGCGATGCTCGAACGCGGTGCGGCCTCCCGGCTGCTTACGCGGCCCAGGCCCAGCCGACATGGCCGTCCGGACGCACCAGCAGGCCGCCCACGCCTTCGAAGTCCGCGCGTCCCAGGCGACCGCGCAGCGTCGTCACCTGGGAGGGCCAGCCGGGTTCCCAGCGGGGCAGGGGGCGTGCGTCGTCCTCGCCCAGACCCAGCAGCAACCACCGGCCCGGATGCAGTGCCGCGTAGAGCCGCGCGTCCGTGCCGAGCTCCACGTCGCTCAGGCGTCGGCCGCACCACTCGGACAGCAGCGGTGAGGGTGTCTGGGGCGCGGGCACGTCCAGCGGCGCGTAGCCCACGTCGAGCGCCCCGATGTTGTCCGCGAGCTGGCGGTTCAGCCGGGGCTCACGGAGCAATCCGCTCAGCAACTCGCGCAGCGCCAGCGTCTCCCGCGTGGCGCCCATGAGGGCGGTCTGCGCCAGCGTGTTGTGGATCAGCGCTTCACCCACGGGACGGCGCTCGCGCGAGTAGCTGTCGAGCAATGCCTCCGGCGCACCGTCCTTCACCACCGCCGCGAGCTTCCATCCCAGGTTCATCGCGTCCTGCAGCCCGACGTTGAGCCCCTGGCCTCCCGCCGGGAAGTGGATGTGCGCGGCGTCGCCCGCGAGCAGCACGCGTCCCTCGCGGTAGCGCTCCGCGAGCCGCGTCTCGTTGCCGAAGCGGGACAGCCACCGGGGCTCGCGCATGCCGAAGTCGGAACCCGCGATGCGCAGCGTGCTCTCCCGCAGCTCCTCCAGCGTGACGGGTTCGCGCACCGGCGCCTTCTCCCGGAGCGGATCATTCACGACGATTCGGTGGATGCCCGGCGACATGGGCACCACCATCACGCCGCCGCGCTCGTTCGAGATACCGAGGGCGGGCTGGGCCGGCGGCGCGCCCAACGTCACGTCGCCCAACACCGACGTGCGCGTCACGTCCGTCCCCGGGAACGGGATGCCCGAAAGCCTCCGTACCGCGCTCCGGGCTCCGTCCGCGCCCACCACGAAGCGCGCCCGGATGCGGAACGTGCCCGCGTCCGTGGATCCCTCCAGGTCCACGCCCTCGTCGTCCTGTCGCAGGGCCTCCACCGTGTGGCCGCGCCGCACGGCCACGCCCAGCTCCCGCGCCCGTTCCTCCAGCAGGGCCTCCGTCACAGCCTGCGGAAGGAACAGCGTGTAGGGGAAGCGCGTGTCCAGGACGCTGAAGTCCAGGCGCGTGTCGAGCATCGCGAAGTGGCCGGTGGGCAGCGGCCGTCCCCGCTCCAGGAACCGGCCCTCCAGCCCTCGCAGCGCCAGCACCTCCAGCGAACGCGGATGCAGCGTCAGCGCCCGGGACTCGCGCACGGCCTCCACGCGCCGCTCGAACAGCTCCACCCGAACGCCCGCCAGCGCCAGCTCGCACGCGAGCCACAGCCCGGTGGGACCTCCCCCCACCACCGCCACATCAAGGACCTCCGCCATGACCGACCTCCCGCCCGAAGGCGTCAAACTAACGTTGTTAGGGATCGACTAACGGCGTTAGATTGTCAAGCCAGCGAGGGGCAGCGCGGGCATGCGAATCCAGCGGGAGCAGGTGGTGGCGGCGGCGTGGACGCTGCTGGACGATCACGGCCTGGAGGGCCTCACGATGCGCGTCCTGGCGAAGGCGCTCTCCATCCAGGCCCCGTCGCTGTACTGGCACTTCCCGGGCAAGCAGGCCCTGCTGGACGCGATGGCGGACACGCTGGTGCGGGACGTGGCGCGCACGCTGACGCCGGAGTCACCGTGGGAGCCGGTGGTGCGCACCGTGGCGGAGGAGCTGCGGCGCGCGTTCCTGGCCCACCGGGACGGCGCCCGCGTCTACGCCGGCACCATCGTGGTGTCCGAGCACACGCTGCGCGTCTCCGACACCGTGATTGGCGCGCTGACTCGGGCGGGGTTCGACTCGCGAGCGGCGGGCTGGGCGGCCTTCACCGTGCTGGACTACGTGCTCGGCTTCACCATCGAGGAGCAGGGCTTCACCGCGCAGGACGCCGAAGCGAAGGAGCGGGAAGGGGCGCTGCGTCAGCTCGCCTCCGCGCGCTATCCGCACGCGGCCGGCGCGGTGGATGCCATCCTGGACCGCGACTTCGAGCGCCGGTTCGCCTTCGGGCTGGACCTGCTCGTGGCGGGCATCCGATCGCGGATGTCCACGCCGTAGCGCGTCGCTGTCAGGTTCCCGCCGCGCATTTCGTCCCGCTGCCCGGCACGCAGCGCACCCTCCGACACCGCCCCTACGTCCCGGCTGTCCGCGCCGGATGGCTCGGGCATCATGCCGCGCATTCCTCCCGCTCTGACGGGAGCCCACGAGGAGTCGCGCAGCGATGGACACGGGACTGCAGGGCAAGGGCGTGCTGGTGACGGGCGGCGCGGGCGGCATCGGCTCCGCGCTGGTGCGGGCGTTCGCGGGCGAGGGCGCGAAGGTGGCGGTGCACTACCACCGCAGCCAGGACAAGGCGGCGGCACTGGCGCGAGAGGTGGGCGGCGCGGCCGTGCGCGCGGACCTCACGGTGGAGGCGGACGTGGACGCGCTGGTGCCCCAGGCAGTGAAGGAACTGGGCCGGCTGGACGTGCTGGTGTGCAACACCGGCGTCTATCCCGCGCCCGATGAGCCGCTGTGGCGGATGTCGCTGGAGCGCTGGCGGCGCACGCTGGCGCAGAACCTGGACAGCGTGTTCTTGAGCTGCCGCGCGTTCCTGCGCCACGTGGAGACCACGGGCACGGGCACCATCGTCATCATCAGCTCCACGGCGGGCCTCTTCGGTGAGGCGGGCCACACGGACTACGCGGCGGCGAAGGGCGCGCTGGCGGCGGGCTTCGTGAAGAGCCTGAAGAACGAACTGCACCGCATCGCGCCCATGGGCCGCGTCAACGTGGTGTGCCCGGGCTGGACGGAAGTGGATCGCAACCGCGACAAGCTGGGTGACCCCAAATTCGTCGGCCGCGTCACGCGGACGATGCCGCTGCGCAAGGTGGGGCAGCCGGAGGACGTGGCGCGCGTCGTGGTGACGCTTGCGTCGGATCGCATCTCCGGACACGTGACGGGCGAGGTCGTCACCGTGGCCGGGGGCATGGAAGGACGGGTGCTGCATGAAGACTGACCTGGACGTGCGGACGTACAACCGCGAGGCGTGGAACGGCGAGGTGGGACGCGGCAACCGATGGACGCTGCCGGTGGATCCGGAGGTCATCGCCGCCGCGCGACGGGGCGACTGGAGCGTGGTGCTCACCCCGACGAAGCCCGTGCCTCGCGCGTGGTTCGGGGACCTGAAGGGCAAGGACGTGCTGGGCCTGGCGAGCGCGGGCGGCCAGCAGTGTCCGGTGCTCGCGGCGGCGGGCGCGAACGTCACCGTGTTCGACAACTCGCCCGCGCAGCTGGCGCAGGACCGCAACGTGGCCGAGCGCGAGGGGCTGTCGCTCCAGTACGTGGAGGGTGACATGCGCGACCTGTCCGCGTTCGCCGACGGGAGCTTCGACCTCATCTTCCACCCGTGCTCCAACTGCTTCGCGGAGGAGATTCTGTCGGTGTGGCGCGAGGCCTTCCGCGTGCTGCGGCCGGGCGGCGTGCTCCTGTCGGGCATCTGCAACCCGGTGCGCTACCTCTTCGACCCGGTGGACGAGGAGAAGGGCGTGATGCGGCTCAAGTACACGATGCCGTACTCGGACTTCACCAGCCTCACCGTCGAGGAGCGCCGCCGCTACACCGACAAGGATGAGCCCATGGTCGTGGGCCATTCGCTGGAGGAGCAGCTGGGCGGACAGATGGAGGCGGGCTTCGTGCTCACGAACCTGTTCGAGGACAAGTACGAAGGGGGAAAGGACCTGCTCTCCACGTTCCTGCCCACCTTCATGGCCACGCGTGCCCTGAAGCCTGAATCGCGTTCGTGACACAGAAGGGCGTTGCACCTGGCCGCCGCGAAAGCCTACAGGTGAGATGTCCGGGTCCTCCCGGGCATCCCCCCATTCGTAGGAGTCGTCCATGAAGGTGTCGCTGCGTTTTTCCGCGGTCGTGATGCTGGGTGTTTCGCTGCTGGGCCTGGGCTGTGAGGGTGCGGACGCGAGGGACCCGCTGCAGGCCATCGAGGCGGGCGCGCAGGTGAAGGTGGAGCCCGCGCTGGCGGAGGTGAAGCAGGGTGCCGTGGGTGACACGCTGATGCGCTGCACGCAGCCGCAGGATGGCAGCTACCTGGAGGTGGTCCAGACCGCCACGGGCTACGAGGCGGCCACGGTGGTGGAGGCCTATGACCCCTGGGACTGCCGTTGCACGTATGAGCAGCGCACGGTGCTGGGTCAGTACACGCAGTGCCGCCGCTCCACGGTGGACCCGCGCATCATGAACTGCTACCGCGTCGAGCCCGGTGGCTCGATTGGCAAGGTGGTGCTGTCCACCACGCGCGTGCAGCGCACGCAGATGGTCATCGGCAGCACGCAGACCGTGTCGTACACGGACCTGAGCATCGCGGCCATCAACCAGGACCCGGGCCACACGCCTCGCCAGGACTTCACCTACGGCCTGGCGGACTGCCAGTAGCCGGCGGTTTTCCGGAGGCGATTTAACCTTCGGCGGGCTCCGGGGTTTTGAGTGTCAGAGCGCGACGGGAAGCAGGCTGCACGGCTGCTCCCGGAGCGTTTTGACCTGAACCCGGAGTCCACACACCATGTCGCTCAAGTCCATGCTTCGCGGTACCGCCGTCGCCACGCTGCTCCTCGCCGTGCCCGTGCTCGCCCAGACGGCCGCGCCGTCCGACTCCAACGCCGGCCAGTGCGAGGGCCGCCGGGGCAAGCACGGCGGCGGGGGCCACAAGTTCGGCCGCATGGATCACCGGCTGGACAAGCAGGTCGCCGAAGGGCGCCTGACGCAGGCCCAGGCGGACGGCTTCAAGGCGGAGGCCAAGCAGCTCCACGAGGAGATGAAGGCCGCGCGCGCCTCCAGCAACGGCCAGGTCGACGAGACCACGCGCTCGCAGTTCAAGGAGCGCCGCAAGGCGCTGAAGGAGAAGATCAAGGCGGCGCTGGCGCCCACGCAGCAGGGCGCCTGAGGTCCCACCGTGATTGGGGAACGTGACGCGAGGGCCCCGGCCGGCACAGACTGACCGGGCCCTTACGTCCGCGGGAGTCCCCATGCTTCGCAGTCTCCTCGTCGCCCTCGTCGCACTGACCGCCGGCTGTCGCGCGCACTCCAGCGCGCCCCAGGCGGAAGCGGCGCAGGCCCCGGTGGGCGCGCCGGACGCGGCGGAGTCACCGGTGGAGCTGGTGGCGGACAAGGAGCTCCAGCGCGTGCAGAAGCGCGCGCAGTACATCGTCGAATCGGAGAAGGGCACCACCAGCGCCACGGACCTGCTGCAGGCGCGTCCGGACGTGGACCGCTCGCGGGTGAACGGGGTCTTCACCGTGCCGCGCGGCAACGCCTGGTACTCCGTCTTCGGCCGCTTCAATCCGCAGGACGCGTTCGTTCCCGCGTACGCGTACCGCGCGCCCATCGAGTTCTCCGGCGAGATGGAGGACTTTCCCGTCGAGTCCCTGCCCGAAGGCATGGACGCCCTGGCCCGCGCAGCGAGCGCCGCCTGCGAGCGCGTCTACCAGGTGCACGGCCGCAAGCAGCTCAAGCCCGTCGTGCTGGAGGAGGACGACGGCATCACCGTCTACGTGCTCCAGGGCTTCGACGACTCGAACCTGTACCTGCTGGGCGGCGACTTCCGCTTCAAGTTCAGCAAGGACGGCCGTCAGAAGCTCCAGGAGCTGCCCCTGCACCAGGGGCTCATCCCCGTGTCGGTCGCGCCGGACGCGGACGGCGAGCGGCCCCAGTTCTCCGCGCACGCGCACGTGCTCTTCCCGGGGCCGCTGGAGACGGAGCTCGCGCTGGTGATGCTCCATCCCGCGCTGGGCGGCCTCTTCGTGGGCGTGGAGGACCAGGACCGCGTCTACGCACTGTCGCCGGATGGCACCATCCGCGAGGTGCGCCTGAGCCGCGAGGAGGTCCTGCGTGAGCTGCGGCCGGACGGCACCTTCGCACCGCCCGAGGAGCTGAACGTCGCACCGGAGCCCGGCGCGGACGTGGTGCTCTGAACAGCTCCTGGCTCCGCAGTGTTGAGCTTCGTTCACGTCCTTCCCGGCGGTCCGTCATGGCCAGGGGGCGGAGTGCTTGAGTTCGCGCCCTCACGACAGGAGAACACGGATGGCCTTGCAGAACGACTACCAGGACGTGCTGGACGTGGCGAAGAACGTGGGCGCGAAGGTCGAAGCGCGCGAGGAGAACGGCAAGCTCATCATCAAGGGCACCGTCGACCACGCCTTCGACCGCGATCGCATGTGGGATCAGATCAAGGCGAAGCACCCGAAGTGGAACGATGAAATCATGGTCATGCTCACCGTGACCCACGAGGAGCCCTACGGCGTGCACACCGTGAAGTCCGGCGACACGCTCAGCAAGCTGGCCAAGGACATCTACGGGGACATGAAGCTGTACACGAAGATCTTCGAGGCCAACAAGGATCAGCTCAAGGACCCGGACCACATCAAGGTGGGCCAGGTCCTCAAGCTGCCGCCGAAGACCATCGCCAACCGCGCCTGAGTCTCAGCGCTCCCGCTTGCCGGTGGACCGCTGCTTCGCGGCCCGCCGGCCTGGTGGCTCAAGGGCAGTACGGGCACTCCACCGTCGCTTCGAGCGAGTCGTAGACGAGGCAGTTCTGGTCCGCGGCGCTGTCGTTCTTCTGCTGGCAGCGGTAGTTCCACACGGAAGCGCACTGCGTGTAGACCTGCGCGTCGCCGGTGGGGCCCTGGTAGGTGGACGTGCAGGTGCCGCCCGAGCTTCCACCCGACACGGTGCAGCTGTTGGGGTCGGTGTTGCTCGTGCACTTGAGGCTGGAGCAGTTGGTGCCGCTGCCCATCCACTTGCCCGAACAGCTGGAGGCCGAGGTGCGCTGATCACAGAGCACACGGTTCAGGTTCGAATCGTAGTAGGCGCACGCGCCGTTGCCGCTGCCGCCACCGCCGCCGCCGCCACCACCGCCGGAAGGCGTTCCCCAGCTCCAGTCGGGCGTCCTCGGCTCGGAGAAGCTGTTCAGCGACACCTCGCCGTCAGAGAAGCCCACGTCCTCGCACGAGTCGCCGTCGAAGTAGCCGCAGTAGTCCCAGCCGTCGCACCAGAAGTCGCGGCACTCGTCTTCGGTGTCCTCATTGCAGAAATAGATGGACGAGCCATGGACGCAGGCGCCCTGAGTGGGGAAGCACCCGGGCATCACGAGGCCCACGGCGAGGAACAGGAGGACAGCGGACACAACGCCCGTGAGCGGACGAGGAGATGGGGTCATGCCGCCGGAATGTAGCGTCAATTGGATGCGGGATTCAGCAGCCGCGATGCCACCGGAGGACTAGATGCCCCGCAGGCGCGCGGCCCATGCCAGGTACGCGCCGCGCGGATCCACGAGCGGATCCCGGAAGAGGGCGCGGATGTCGGCGATGTCCACCTGACCGGCGTCGAAGGCCCGGTAGAGGCTGTCCCCCAGGAGGTAGCCGAGCGCGTGGCTGACGCCGTGGAACAGGCGGTCGCGGCGCAGGGGGAGGAGCTTCACGGCCTCGTCGGGGGCCTCGGACTCCGTGGCCTTGTGGGCGAGGACGAAGGCGGCGATCTGCCGCTCCAGGCCCCGGGCCTCGCCGAAGCGCTTCGCCCACTCCGTGACGTTGGGGCAGGTGCGGCGCGGGTTGATCAGCTTGGAGCCGAAGAAGCCCAGGGCCTCTTCCAGACAGCGTGCGTAGAAGGCCTCGGACGCGCCGCGCGGGGCGTCCATGGCGTCGCCCACGGCGCAGTGGCGCACGAAGTGGGCGGCCTCCTCCGCGGCGTGGTTCAGGGACAATGACGCGAGGTAGGCCGTGCGCGCGCGCGGGATGTAGCCGCTCTCGCGCGACAGGATGTGCTTGCGCAGCTGGGACAGCTCCGCCTGCGTGAAGCGGCCGCGCCGACGGATGCGGGCGAGCACGTCGCCATCCGCCGCCGTCGTCACCTCCACCGAGTCCAGTTCGCGCCCGACGGACACGCCCGCGAGCCCACCGATGAGCTCCGCCATGTCCCGGAAGCGCTCCGCGGCGCTGCGGTCCAACAGGGGCGCGTCGTCGCCTTCGGCCTCCAGGTAGTCCAGGAAGCTCTGCTGGCAGAGGACGGGCGAAGCGTTCATCAGGCACAGCGCGCCGTCCGCCAGCTCCACGGCCTCCGCGCTGCCCAGCCGGCCTTCGCGCGCGAGGCGCCACCAGAGGCCTTCGGCGTTCTGGTACACGACGAGGCCGCGGCGCGGATGGGTGTCTCCCAACGCGCGCTCCACCTGCGCGGGCAGGTGGCAGGGCGCTGCGTGGAACTGGCCCACCAACACCATCACCAGCGGGACATCCTCAGCGCGGGCCACACGGGCGATGCGCTCCGCGGCGAAGGCGTCGCGCAGCGCGAGCGAACGCTCTCCCTGGGCCCGCCGGTCGATGGCGGCCACCTGGAGCTTGAGGCGCTTCGCGAAGGCCAGCACGGCGCGGATGCCGGCGCCGGGACCGAAGCCCGGGGTGGGACCATGGCCCAGCCGGGACATCAGGGTGCGCTCGGGCAGGCGTCCCGCGAGGTACGCGTCGAGGGCGGCCTGATGACGGCCCTCCACGCACTCGAGCGCCAGCACGACGCGGCGGCCGGAGGCGAGGGCGCGCTCGGCGAGGTCCAGGTAGGTCTGCTGGGCGAGCGGCAGCGTGTGGTAGTCGCCGACGTAGACGAGGTCCGACGCCGCGATGCGCTGGTGCACGTGGGTCAGGGAGACCACGCTCTGGTAGGTGCTCGTGCGCCGGCGGTACCGGGCCTCGTAGGCGCGGAAGGCTTCGGTGCGGCCTTCGACCACCCGGGCGATCTGGGCGCGTTGGCGGCGGAAGAGGGCGAGGTGAAGGGCAAGCGACGCGCGCATGGAGCGACAGGCACCGTCGCATGCGCTCGCGGGGGCGGCAAAAAATCGGCGGGACGCGGGAAGGTGGCTTGCTTGACTCGCATGGCCCTGCAACGGACCATCGCCGTCAATCTTGCAGACCGTTCTTCCTCGCACGCTCATCCTCTGTGCCGTGGTGTTCGCCGCGGCCCCCGTCCACGCGCAAGAGGCCGCGCTGCTGCACGCATCGCCGCCGCGCTCCGAGGCCCGACAGCCCCTCCAGCTGGATGCGACGCTGGTGGATGGCGCCAAGGTGCTGGAGCTCTTCGTCCGCTATCGCGGCCCGGGCGAGCCGTACGTCCAGGTCTCCATGGAGCGGCAGTACGGAGACCTGTACCGCGCGGTGATTCCCGCCGAGCACATGGTGCCACCCGGAGTGGAGTACTTCGTCGAAGCGGCGATGGTGAATGGGGAGCGCGCGCCGCTCTTCATGTCCGCGCTCCGGCCCGCGAGGGTGATGGTGGGGACGCAGACCGCTGAGCCCCCGCCGGTCCGCGCGCCGCCGGTCCGCAAGGGGACCCGTGACGCACCGAGGTCCACGCCCGACATCGATGCCTTCGCGCCGCCGTCGGGGGCAGGGGAGGACGATGACTCGGGGAGCGCTCCGACTCCGCCTCCTCCCGCGGGTCGTCCGGATGGAACGGGCGCACGCACGGGGACCACCGATTCGCGGACTTCGAATCGAACGGACAGCGTGGACTCCCGTCCGGGAGCTTCCGACCCGCGAGCATCGAGCACTCCCAGCGGTACGGATCCACGTGCCTCAAGCCGCACGGGCGGTGCGGACCCGCGTGCTTCGAACCGCACGGACGCGTCCGATCCACGCGCTTCGAGCCGCACGGACGGCACGGATTCGCGAGCCCCAAGCCGCACGGACGGCACGGATTCGCGCACGGCCCGAACGGACGGTTCGCGCGCGCCGACCCGAACGGACACGGCCGACCCTCGCGCTTCGGCTCGCACGAGCGGTACGGACTCGCGGGCTCCCGGCCGTGCTGACGGAAGCAACGCGCGCGCTTCCAGCTCCGACGACGCCATGGCCGCGCTCAACGCGGACCTTCCTCCGGAGCCTCGCGCTTCCTCCTCCCCCAGCGCCATGGACGACGACCTGGCGCTCTACAGCGCGGAGGACGTGCTCGCGGTGACGACCCTCCAGGAGGCGTCTGTCCGCACCGTGCCGGCCATCGGTGCCTCCTTCAACCGCGCGCAGATGATTGCCCTGGGTGCCCGCACGGTGGCGGACGTGCTGGACGTGGTGCCCGGCGTGTCCGTCAGCCGCGACGTGCAGGGCTTCCACCGCACCGCCATCCGGGGCCTGCGCAACGACGCGGAGGTGCTCTTCCTCCTCGACGGCCACCGCCTCAACAACTTCTTCGACGGCAAGGCGCTCATGAACCTGCCGGTGGAGAACCTGGAGCGCATCGAGGTCATCCGCGGCCCCGGCTCCGCCGTCTACGGCGCGGGCGCGTTCCAGGGCGTCGTCAACCTCGTCACCAACCACGCCGACGGCGTCCGCGGCGCCATCACCACCGGCGGTGTTCCTCGCGACGACGGCCGCCTGGCGCTCGCCACCGACGGCCATCTGTCCGCCGCGCACACCACCGGTGACCTGCGCCTGTTCGCGGACCTGGACCTCTGGACGCAGGAAGGCGACTCGCTGGTCATCGACCACGACGCGCTCGATGACGAGTCCGTGGCCCAGGGCCTTCGCGACGTGGACCAGCCCGCGGGCCGCACCCGTGACGGCCGCTTCCTCCTCAACGCGGGCGGAGGCGTGTCCTACGGCCTGGACAGCGCCGGCCGCGTGGGCATCACCGCTCGCTACCTCTCCGAGAAGCGCGATGCGCTCGTCGGCCTGTTCGACACCGTGGGCAACGACTCCCAGCTGTCCTGGGACGTGCTCCTCGCGGACCTCACCTGGGAGCGGCCCCTCTCCGACGGCGGCCAGGTGCGCGCCCGGCTGGGCTTCGATCAGCAGTCCACCGACCGCATGTTCCAGCTCACGCCCTTGGAGTTCCGCACCGGTGACGGCGCGGACCGCCTCTTCCCCGAGGGACTCCAGGAGCAGACGCAGGTCACCGTGCGCACCGTGACGGCCTCCGTGGACGCGGACCTCGCGCTGACGAAGGAGAACCACCTCACCCTGGGCTTCGTCGCCGAACAGCAGTCGCTGTCCCAGTACGACTACACCACGAACTACACGCTCGACGGCCGCCTGCGCCCCAGCCCCGCCGCCCCTGAAGGGCTGGTGGACCTCACGAAGGGCGCGGCCTCCCGCCGCCTCAACCTGGGCCTCTCCGCGCAGGACCAGTGGACCGTGCTCTCCGCGCTCACGCTCACCTTCGGTCTGCGCCTGGACGCCATCCAGCTTCCCGACGCGGAGGCGTCAGGAACGCTCGACGCCAGCAAGATGGTGGTGCGGGTCAACCCGCGCGTGGGCCTGGTCATCGCCGCGTCGGACGCGCTGGTGCTCAAGGCGCTGTACGGCCGAGCCTTCCGCGCCCCCACGCCCCAGGAGCTGGTCGAGCGCATCCCCGACACCGACTACAACCAGGGCCGCTTCGAGGGAAACCCGCTCCTGAAGCCCACCACCGTGGACACCTTCGAGCTGGGCATGGACCTGGTCCAGGCCGCGGGCGACACCCGCGTGCGCGTGCGCGCCAACGCCTTCCTGCAGAACTTCGCCTCGCCCATCACCCCGGTGGACACCAGCGGCAACATCGTCCCCCTGCGCAACCGCGAGCTGGGCGTGCGCGTGTACGGCGTGGAGGCGGAGGCCCGCCTGGAGGCGTCCAAGCGCGCCGCCGCGTGGGTCAACGCCAGCCTGTCCCGCGCGCAGGACCTGGAGGTGCCGGAGCAGGCCCGGCTGCTCACGGACGTGCCCCAGGCGCGCTTCAACGCGGGCGTGTCCATGCCCCTGGGGGACTGGGTGAACCTGGACGTGGTGGTGCGCTCCGGCGCCGAGCGGCGCAACAACAACCGCTCCACGCTGGAGCTCATCCGCCGCTATGAGATTCCCGCGTACAGCCTCATCACCGCGCAGCTGCGCACCGAGCCCATCTGGGAGCACTTCGAGGTGACGCTCTACGCACAGAACCTCTTCGACCACGACCTGCGCGACGACGTGCCCCGGCCGGACCGCGTCACCGGCCTGCTGCCGCGCGAGGGCGTGTCCGGCTACCTCACCCTGAGGGCCTTCTACTGATGGACCGCCGCCACCTCACCGCCGCGCTCGCGGCACTCACGCTCTTGCCCGGGTGCCTCGCGTACAACGACTCCTGCACCCCGCTGGTGGACGACCCCGACGCCGTCGTGGGCTACCTGGGCGAGGAGGTCCAGCTGGGCTCCGCCTTCACCCGCCACGACAACAACGCGCTGGGGCAGCTGGCCGCGGACGCGTTCCTCCACGCGGAGGATGGCGCCTCGAAGGCCACGGAGCTGGGCATCATCAACGGCGGCTCGCTGCGCGACGAGGGCCTGTGCGTCACCCGCACGTCCCTGCGCACGGGGCCGCTCACCGACGGCGTCCTGCACGAGGTCATCCTCTTCGAAAACCTCGTCGTGACGGTGGACCTCACGGAGAAGCAGCTCGTGGACCTCTTCGAGCACTCCGTGGAGACGCTGGCCGTGGAGGGGCAGGCCATCGTGTCTCCGTCCGGCGCGTTCCTCCACGTGTCCGACGGCACCAGCATGCGCGTGGACTGCGCGCGTGCGGCGGGCCAGCGCGTGACGGAGCTGCGCGTGCGCGGCCGCGCCGTGTCCATCCCCGCGCGCGACGACGCGTCCATCCGCTACCGGGTGGCGATGTCCACGTTCCTGCTGTCAGGAGGGGACGGCTACGGCGGCATCCTGGGCAACGCGGGTCAGGACCCGGACCGCAACCCGGTGACCGCGCGCAAGCTGGGCGGCACGGACGCCAACATCGCGGCGGCGTACATGAAGAGCACGTACCCCAGCCCGGTCCAGGCGCTGAAGGAAGCCCCGCGCATCGTCTTCGCTAACTGTGCCCGGCCCTCCCGGCCCGCCCCGCGCTGACGTCTCGCGCGGTGTCGGACTTACGGGGGCCGGGGTGGATGGAGCCCTACGGCTTCGAGGGCTCGTCCGAGGATGCCGGGGCGCTGGACGTCACCACCGCGGGAGCGGAGGTGGCTGTCTGCGCCGCGGCGGCCACCGGCCGTGGAGGCAGGGGGCCCAGCACGTCGTTGACCGAGGGCATGCGGCGGATGTCAGCGCGGGCGACCTTCCATGCCTGCTGGACGATCCACGACAGGGAACGATCCTGCCGCGTTGCCTCACGCTGGATCTCTTCCAGCATGTCCTCGGGAAAGTAGAGGGATTGCTTGCGGTGATCCGTGGTGGCCATTGCCCTGCCTTACGGCCTTTCTTCGCGCGGGTCCGTGCGCTCGTCGCCCGTGACGTCATTCACGGCAGGGAACGACTTGATGCGGTCGCGGGCGATCTTCCAGGCCTGCTGCACCACCCAAGAGAGAGAACGGTCCTGCCGGTTCGCTTCCTCCTGGATCTCCTTCAGCATCTCCTCGGGGAAGTACAGCGACTGCTTGCGCTTGTCGGTGCCTGCCATGCCTGGGTCTCCGGGGCGGATTCGAGGTGACGACCTGAACACACCGGAGCGGTTATCCGACAGACGCCCTGAAGGGTCAACGGTTTCGGAGCACTCAAGCGTGCGCCCGAGGGCTGAACGCTCCACTTCCGACAAAGAGTGCCCCGGTCAAAAAAGTGAAACGCCCCGGCCTCCACAGGGGAGACCGGGGCGCTTCGGAAAGAGGGACCGCAGGGAGCGAATCTCCGAGCGGCCCCGTGGACCCAGAGGGGGAGGGGGGGGACCCCTAGGTCCAACGTCATGAAGTCCAGAACGTCCGACCAACAACCGCGAAGCGCCGTTCTATTTCCGCCCCGCGTCCTTCCGTTGTGGGAATCATGGAATGCATCCCCACGCTTCCGTCACCGCGAATCTGTAACCCGGTCATCTGACACTCCATTCCGAACGCTGGCGCCATGCCTCGCGCGTCTCCTGAAAGCTCCTCGCTGCCCGGCAGGCTCGCCCGCTCGTATGCCGAGCACGGCGCCCGTTCGCGCTCGGTGCTGCTGGCCGTCTCCGGAGGCGCGGACTCCACCGCGCTCCTCGTCGGAACGGCGCGCGTGCGCGAGGCGCTGGCGCTGCACGTGGAGGTGGCGACGGTGGACCACGGTCTCCGGGCGGAGGCCGCGCGGGAGGTGACCTCCGTCGTAGGTCTGGCCGAGCGCCTGGGGCTGACCTGCCACGTCCGGCGGCTCGCGCTGTCGCCCGGGGCGGGGCTGGAGGCGCGCGCGCGCGCGGCGAGGTACGCGACCCTGGAGGTCCTGCGACAGGAGCGCGGCCTGGACTTCGTGGCCACTGGCCACACGCTCAATGACCAGGCGGAGACGCTGCTGATGCGCCTGTCCCGGGGAACGGCGCTCCGGGGCGCACGCTCCATCCACGCCCGTGCTGCCACGCTCCTCCGCCCGTTGCTCGCGTGCTCGCGCGAGGACGTGCTCGCCTTCCTGACCACCGAGGAGGTGGGGTTCGTGGTGGATCCGATGAACGCGGACCCGTCCTTCTTCCGCACGCGTGTGCGCCAGGACGTGCTGCCCGCGCTGAACCGCGCGGCGGGTTTCAGCACCGTGGAGCACCTGGCCACCTTCGCGCGGCTCGCCTCCGAGGACGAAGCCCTGCTCGACGGGCTGGCGGACGCGGCGTGGGAGCGGCTGGCGCTGTCCGGGGGCGGGCTGGACGCCGTGGGGCTTCGCGCGCTGGAGCCTCCGCTGTGGCGCCGCGTGCTCGCACGGCTGCTGGGCACGGCGGGCGCCCGGGTGGACCACGCCACGCTGGAGCGCGCGCGGGAGGTGGTGGCGCGCGGGGGCGTCATTCCTCTGAGCGACGGCTTCCTCCTGAAGGCCACCGGCGGGCGGGTGCGGTGTGTGGGACCTGGAGGGGAATCACCGCCCGCGCCGTTGGTGCTCGCGGGGCCGGGGGCCCAGGGGGACTTCGGCGCGTGGCGCTTCCAGGTGGCCGCGGAAGGATTTCCGCCCCCAGGCGTGTTGGCCTTGATGTTGGAGGAGGGGACGGCGTGGCCACTCACGGTGCGTTCGAGAAAGCAGGGCGACCGCGTCCGGACGCGCACGGGCCACCGCAAGGTGCAGGACGTGATGGTGGATGCCCGCGTTCCTTCGGAGGCGCGCGACGCGCAGCCGGTGGTGGTGGACGCGCGCGGGGAACCGCTGTGGCTTCCCGGCGTCCTGCCGCGCTTCGTCGAACCGGGTGCGGCTTCGCGCGAGGTGGCTTCCCGACACTCGCTGTGGGCCTTTCCTCCGCTCACGAGCGAACGGAAGACCCCTCCGTTATAGAGTCGAAGCTTCGAAACGGGGGATGGTCGCGGTCCCCTAAATAGTTGAGGGCTTTTTGCTGTTGCTGATACGGTCCGTCGCTGGCCTGCACACGGGCGGGCGCCGGGCACATGACGAACTTCGCCAGGGTTCCTCCTGGCACGGCCCTCATCCCGCCGAGTACCGAAAGGGCAGCTGAAACGTGCGTTCGACCTACAAGACCATCGGGCTCTGGGTCATCCTGATCGTCCTCTTCGTCGCCTTCTACAATTTCTTCTCGCAAGGCAACGAGCAGGTGCAGGAACCGACCTTCACCCAGCTTCTGACCAAGGTGGAGGAGAAGAAGGTCCGTGCCGTCTCCGTCAAGGGCAATACCTACTCCGGTACGTTCAGCGACTCGAACGACAAGTTCCGGACGACGGGGCCCCCGCCGGACGTGGCCGTGCTCAACCAGCTCCGCGCCTCCGGCGTGGACGTGAAGTACGAGCGCGAGGAGCAGAACAGCCTCTGGCTGACCATCCTCGGGCAGTGGATGCCCGTCGTCTTCCTGTTCCTGTTCTTCATCTTCTTCATGCGCCAGCTCCAGGGCGGCAGCGGCAAGGCGATGACGTTCGGGAAGTCGAAGGCGAAGCTCCTCAGCGAAAGCCACAACAAGGTCACGTTCGCGGACGTGGCCGGCGTGGACGAGTGCAAGGAGGAGCTGGAGGAGATCGTCGCCTTCCTCAAGGACCCCAAGAAGTTCACCAAGCTGGGCGGCCGCATCCCCAAGGGCGTCCTGATGATGGGCCCTCCGGGTACGGGCAAGACGCTGCTCGCCCGCGCGGTGGCCGGTGAAGCGGGCGTCCCGTTCTTCTCCATCTCCGGCTCGGACTTCGTGGAGATGTTCGTGGGCGTCGGCGCCAGCCGCGTGCGCGACCTGTTCGAGCAGGGCAAGAAGAACGCCCCCTGCATCATCTTCATCGACGAAATCGACGCCGTGGGCCGCCACCGTGGCGCGGGCCTGGGCGGCGGTCACGACGAGCGCGAGCAGACGCTCAACCAGCTGCTGGTGGAGATGGACGGCTTCGAGTCCAACGACGGCGTCATCCTCATCGCCGCCACCAACCGTCCGGACGTGTTGGACCCGGCGCTCCAGCGCCCGGGCCGCTTCGACCGCCGCATCATCGTTCCCCGTCCGGACCTCAAGGGCCGCCTGGGCGTGCTGAAGGTGCACACCCGCCGCGTGCCGCTGGCCCCGGAGGTGGAGCTGGAGGTCATCGCCCGCGGAACGCCCGGCATGACGGGCGCGGACCTGGAGAACCTGGTCAACGAGTCGGCCCTGATGGCCGCGCGCCAGAACAAGGAGCGCGTGGACCTGGCGGACTTCGAGCAGGCGAAGGACAAGGTCTTCATGGGCCCGGAGCGCCGGTCCATGATCATGACCGACAAGGAGAAGCGGAACACGGCCGTCCACGAGGCCGGTCACGCGCTCCTCGCCAAGCTGCTGCCCGGCTGCGACCCGCTGCACAAGGTCACCATCATCCCGCGCGGTCAGGCCCTGGGCGTCACCTGGAGCCTGCCCACCGAGGACAAGGTGAACGGCTACCGCAAGCAGATCCTCGACCAGATCACCATGGCCATGGGTGGCCGCATCGCCGAAGAGCTCATGTTCAACGAGATGAGCAGCGGCGCGGCGAACGACATCGAGCGGGCGACGGAGACGGCGCGCGCCATGGTGTGCCGCTGGGGCATGAGCGAGAAGATGGGCCCGCTGGCGTTCGGCAAGAGCGACGGTGAGGTCTTCCTGGGCCGCGACTTCAACTCGTCCAAGGACTACTCCGAGGACACCGCCCGGCAGATCGACATGGAGGTCCGCAGCATCGTCGTGGGCTGCTACACCACCGGCAAGCAGCTGCTCACGGACAAGCTGGACGTGCTCCAGCGCGTGTCCGACGCCCTGGTGGAGTACGAGACGCTCGACGCCGAGGACGTGAACATCATCCTCCAGGGTGGCCAGCTCACCCGTGAGCGCCCGGCGCCGCGCGTGAGCTCCTCGCCGAAGCCGACGGAGAAGAAGGACAAGCGGAAGATCCTCGACGCGCTCGAGGGCCTGCCCAACATGGAGCCGAAGAAGGCGTAACGCCTCTCGAGGTTCCGTCCTGAAGTGACGAAGGCCCTTCCCGCGTATCGGGGAGGGCCTTCTGCTTTTCGCCGTGACGCCCTGCGCGGTCCAGTCGTCCTCCCTTCCCTGGACCCGGCGAAGCGGCGACACTGATTCACCGCAGTCCTCACGCTTTGAAGGGGTCCTGACCGTGCTGCGCGCACGCCTCATCTCCCGCGACCGCCCCGACGACCTGTCGCTGGTCCTCCGCCGCCTGAACCTGTCTCCTCGCAACCGCGAGCACCTGGCGCGCGAGCTGGGCTACGCGCACGTGCTCGTCACCGGGGGCCGTCCCTCCTACGAGGAGGAGCTGGTGCCGCCGTACGGCTCCAAGGAGCGGGAGAAGCTGCCCACCTGGACGCCGGGCGGACACGTGGACCACCCCGGCGAGGTGCTCCTGTCCGGCAGCCGCCAGCAGTTCGACCGGCTGATTTCGCTCGCCCGCAAGTCCCCTCGCACGGACGGCCTGGCGCGGGCCCTGGAGGAGGTGCTGTCCCCCGCGCCCATGCCGGCGCTGACCTTGAGCGGGCGGCGGTTCGAGTGGGGCACGCGTACGTACCTCATGGGCGTGGTGAACGTGACGCCGGACAGCTTCTCCGACGGCGGCATTTTCCCGGACGCGGTCAGCGCAGTGGAGCACGCGATGAAGCTGGTGGACGCGGGCGCGGACATCCTGGACGTGGGCGGCGAGTCCACCCGGCCGGGCTCGCTCCCGGTGTCCGCGGACGAGGAGCTCTCGCGCATCCTCCAGGTGGTGGAGGGCATCAAGCGCCGCTCCACCGTGCCCATCTCCGTGGACACCACGAAGGCGGCGGTGGCGAAGGAGGCGCTCAAGGCCGGCGCCCACCTCATCAACGACGTCACCGGCTTCCACTCGGAGCCGGCGTTGGCCGGCGTGGTGGCCGCCGCGGGCGCGGCGTGTTGCCTCATGCACACCCAGGGCATGCCGAAGACGATGCAGCAGGACCCTCGCTACCAGGACGTCGTGGGCGAGGTGATGGACTACCTGGAGGAGGGGATGTTCCAGGCCACCGAGGCCGGCATCCCGCGCGAGCGCATCCTCCTGGACCCGGGCATCGGGTTCGGCAAGACGCTGGAGCACAACCTCTTCCTCCTGCGCCGTCTGGAGGAGCTGCGGGGGCTGGGGCAGCCCCTGCTGGTGGGCACCAGCCGCAAGTCCTTCCTCGGGAAGCTGACGGGCGGCAAGGGCCCCCAGGAGCGCCTGGCGGCCACCCTGGGCTCCGTGGCGGCCATGGCCATCCTGGGCGGCGCGGACGTGGTGCGGGTGCACGACGTGGGCGAGGCGCGGGACGCGCTGGCGGTGGCGGACGCCATCCGGCGGGCTCGGGGCGGCGGCGACCTGTACGGCGGCTGACGGGGGCAAGCCCCAACGTCGTAAACAGGCCAGGTCCGCACGCCTGGGCGCTTGCCTGGGTGACACCGCATCCCTAGCTTCGGGCCCACGTGCCGGACGGGGTATAAGCCCCGGACGCGAGTGGCCGGAGCCCTTCCGGCAATGGGAAAGGTGGAGCGGCACACATGGCGTACAGGATGGACATGCCCCCCAAGGAAGCTCAGAAGACGGAGCGGCTGTTCGGCACGGACGGCGTTCGTGGCGTGGCCAACGTCTATCCAATGACGGCCGAGGTCGCGATGAAGCTCGGCCGCGCCCTGGCGTACCTCATCCGCAGCGGTCCGCACCGCCACCGGGTCATCGTGGGCAAGGACACGCGCCTCTCCGGCTACATGCTGGAGCAGGCCCTGTCCGCCGGCCTCATCTCCATGGGCGTCGACGTGGAGCAGGTGGGCCCGCTGCCCACGCCCGGCATCTCCAACCTCACCACGTCCATGCGCGCGGACGCGGGCGCCGTCATCTCGGCGTCCCACAACCCGTACCAGGACAACGGCATCAAGTTCTTCTGGCGCGACGGCTTCAAGCTGCCGGACGAGACGGAAGCCAAGATTGAAGAGCTGGTCTCCAGCGGCGAAATCGACAACATCCGTCCCACGGCGACCAAGATTGGCCGGGCCATCCGCCTGGACGACGCGCGCGGCCGCTACATCGTCTACCTGAAGGCCACGTTCCCCCGCGAGCTGACGCTGGAGGGGATGACCATCGTGGTGGACTGCGCCAACGGCGCGGCGTACCGCACGGCGCCCGCGGTGCTGGAGGAGCTGGGCGCGAAGGTCATCGCGCTGGGCGTGTCCCCGGATGGCAAGAACATCAACCACAAGTGCGGCGCGCTCCACCCGGAGGGCCTGGCCAAGGCGGTGGTGAAGCACGGCGCCCACCTGGGCGTCGCGCTGGACGGCGACGCGGACCGCCTCATCGTCGTGGACGAGAAGGGCAACGTCGTGGACGGCGATGCCATCATGGCCATCTGCACGGGTGAGCTCGTCGCGCGCAAGGAGCTGAAGAAGAAGACGCTCGTCTCCACGGTGATGAGCAACATCGGCCTGGAGCGCGCGGTGTCCCAGTGGGGCGTGAAGGTGGTCCGCACGCGCGTGGGCGACCGGCACGTCGTGGACGAGATGCGCCGCAATGGCTACAGCCTGGGCGGCGAGCAGAGCGGCCACCTCATCTTCCTGAACCACACCACCACGGGCGACGGCACGCTCGCGGCGCTGCAGCTGTTGGCCGTGATGTGCCGCCAGCAGAAGCCGCTGTCGGAGCTGGCCTCCATCTTCCAGCCGGTGCCGCAGACGCTGCTCAACGTCGTGGTGAAGCAGAAGCGCGAGCTGGGTGAGCTGCCCACGGTGATGAAGGCCATCAAGAACGTGGAGCAGAAGCTGGGCAACAACGGCCGCGTGCTGGTGCGCTTCTCCGGCACGGAGCCCAAGGCCCGCGTGCTGATTGAAGGCGAGGACGCGGCGCGCAACGAGGCGTACGCCCGCGAAATCGTCGAGGCGCTCTCCAAGGCGCTCAACGGCTAGCGACAGCGGTTGACTTCCGGACGCCGGCCACGAATAGAGGGGCCGGCGCGGGCCCGGGTCCCTGGACAATCCCGCACCGCGCCAGCGCAAGGAGCGGGACGATGGGACAGCGACTGGGTGTCAACGTGGATCACGTGGCGACGCTGCGGCAGGCGCGGCGCACCGTGTATCCGGATCCGGTGACGGCCGCGGCGATGGCGGAGCTGGCCGGCGCCCGGCAGATCACCATCCACCTGCGCGAGGACCGGCGCCACATCCAGGACCGGGATCTGCGCATCCTCCGTGAGACGGTGCAGACGCTCCTGAACCTGGAGATGGCCGCCACCGCGGAGATGGTGAAGATCGCCTACGAGTACAAGCCGGACGTGGTGACGCTCGTCCCCGAGCGGCGCGAGGAGCTCACCACCGAGGGCGGCCTGGAGGTCGCGGGTCAGCGCGAGTCCATCGCGAAGATCATCAAGAACCTCAAGGACGGGGAGATCGCCGTCTCGCTGTTCATCGACCCGGACCTGGACCAGGTGCGCGCGTCGCACAAGGTGAACGCGGACCGGATCGAGCTGCACACGGGCCGCTACTGCGAGGCGCGCAACGAGAAGGAGCGCGCGCGGGAGCTGGCGCGCATCGTGGACGCGGCCAAGGCGAGCGCCAAGCTGGGCATGGGCGTGGCCGCCGGGCACGGGCTCAACTACGACAACGTGCAGGCCATCGCTCGCATCCAGGAGATCGACGAGCTGAACATCGGGCACGCCATCGTGGCGCGCGCGGTGCTGGTGGGCTTCGAGCGCGCGGTGCGTGAGATGCTCGAACTGATGCGCGACCCGGGGTAGGCCCGCATGCCCATCGTCGGACTGGGGTTGGACCTCTGCTCCATCGAGCGCATCCAGCGCATCCTCGAAGGTCCGCGCGCGGAGGCATTCCTCACGCGCGTGTACACCGACGGCGAGCGCGCGTACTGCGCGCCCCGGCACGACGCGGCCAGCGCGTACGCGGCGAGGTTCGCGGCGAAGGAGGCGCTGGTGAAGGCGATGGGCGTGCCTCCGGGCGTGAAGTGGCGGGACATGGAGGTGGTGCGCGAGGGCGGTCCGCCGCGCTTCGTGCTCTCCGGCGTGGCCCGTGAAGTGATGGAAGCGCGGGGGTGGGACGCGATGCTCGCGCTCACCCATGATGCCGGCGTGGCCGCGGCCACGGTGGTGCTCCAGACGAAGTAGGGAGGTTGGAAGCCATGCAGCGCGTGCTCACCGCGAACCAGATGCGAGAGGCCGAGAAGGCCGCCCAGGATCAGCACGGGATGCCGTCCGGGCTGTTGATGGAGAACGCGGGCCGTGCGCTCGCGGAAGCCGCCCGGAGCATCGCGGGCGCGGGCGGGCGCTTCACGGTGCTCTGCGGCCCCGGCAACAACGGCGGGGACGGCCTGGTCGCCGCACGCTTCCTGCTGGAGGGAGGCGCCCGGGTGGTGGTGTCGCTGGTGGGGGACACCGGCAAGCTCACGTCGGAGGCGAAGCGCAACCTCCAGGCGCTGGAGGGCTTCGGTGAGTCGCCGCGCGCCTTCGAGGCGCTGCCGGAGGCGGGCCCGGGCGACGTGGTGGTGGACGCCCTCTTCGGCACCGGCCTGAAGCGCGCGCCGGAGGGCGTCTTCGCGGACGCCATCGGCACGGTCGCGCGGTGGCGGCGCGCGGGGGCGAAGGTGGTGGCCGCGGACGTGCCCTCTGGCCTCCAGAGCGACACGGCGGAGCCCTTCTCGCCGTGCGTGGAGGCGGATGTCACGGTGGCCTTCGGCTTCGTGAAGCCCGCGCATGAGCTGGAGCCCGGCGCGTCGCTGTGCGGCGACGTGCGGCGCGTGGACATCGGCCTGGGCGGTGAGTCCACTCGCGCGGTGTCCGGCGCGGAGCTGTTCCGCGTGGAGGAGAAGGACGCGCGCGAGGCGCTGCCCAAGCGGCGCGCGGATTCGCACAAGGGCACCTACGGCCACGTGCTGGTGGTGGCGGGCAGCCCGGGCAAGACGGGCGCCGCGGCGATGGTGGCCCTGGCCGCGCTGCGCAGCGGGGCGGGGCTCGTCACCGTGGCCACGCGCCCGGAGGCGCTGCCGTGGGTGATGGCGCACTCGCCGGAGATCATGGGCATTCCGCTGCCCGGTGAAGGCCCGCTGGGGAAGGGTGACCTGGATGCGCTCAAGGCCGCGCTGGAGGGCAAGGACGCGCTGGTGATGGGGCCGGGCATCCCTCGGGGGCCGGAGACGGGCGCGCTGATTGGCGACCTGCTGGCGTCCGTGGAGGTGCCCGCGGTGTTGGACGCGGACGCGCTCAATGCCGTCGCGGAGGATCTCAAGGTGCTGCGGGAGGCGAAGGGGCCCGTGGTGCTCACGCCGCATCCCGGGGAGATGGCGCGGCTGTGGGGCCGGACGACGAAGGACGTGCAGGCGCACCGCGTGGGCGTGGCGCTCAACCTGGCCACGTCGCTCAACTGCACGGTGGTGCTCAAGGGCTCGCGCACGCTCATCGCGGAGGCGGGCGGGCGCGTGTTCATCAACCCCACGGGCAATGCGGGCATGGCCACTGGCGGCACGGGCGACGTGCTGTCGGGCGTGTGCGGCGCGTTGCTCGCGCAGGGGATTCCGCTGCCCAAGGCCGCGTGGACGGCGGTGTACGCGCACGGGCTCGCGGGCGACCTGATGGCCCAGCAGCGCGGGTTGCTGGGCCTCATCGCCACGGACCTGCTGGTGGGCCTGGGCCACGTCTGGACGCGGTGGGAGCGATGAGCGGCGCGGAGCAGCCCACGCGCTCGCGGCGGCTGGTGTCTCCGTCACCGGAGGAGACGCACCGGCTGGGCGTGAAGCTGGGATTGCTGCTCCAGCCCGGGGACTTCGTGGGGCTGATTGGCGACCTGGGCGCGGGCAAGACGCACCTGGTGCGCGGCGTGGCGGAAGGGGCGGGTGTGGCGCAGTCGGAGGTGGCCAGCCCTACCTTCGCCATCGTGTATCCGTATGCCGGCCGCATCCCGCTGTACCACGCGGACCTGTACCGCCTGACGGACTACGACGAGCTGTACGCCACCGGGTTCCTGGACCTGGTGGGCGGTGACCACGCGATGCTGGTGGAGTGGTTGGACCGCATCCCCCAGGCCGCGCCGCGCGACTTCCTGCGCGTCACGCTCCGCCATGAGGGAGAGGACGCGCGGAGCCTCGACGTGGAGGCCTTCGGCGCGCGTCCTGCCGCGTTGCTCGAGGCGTGGCTGGGCTGAATCAGACCAGGGCGGGCTGCTCTGGCGGCCGCGGGTTCAGCACCCCGTCCGCCAGCGTCTGCACCTTCCAGCGGTGGAACGTGAGCCGCGAATCCACGCCCACCACGTCCTCTTCATCCACCGGCACCCAGTGCGGCCCGCCGCACAGCGACTCGCTGGAGACGAGGAACTGCTGGAGCGGCACCCCCGTGTTCGGCGTGCGCAGCGCTTCCGGGCAGCCGCTGATACCGGAGGAGATGAAGAGGGTGCGGTTGCGGCGCGTGGCCACCATCGCCTCGCCGTCCGTGACGAGGAAGTTCATCGCGGAGCGTTCCTTCGGCTCGCGGCTTCCCGGCACGTCCGTCAGCGTGGACACCAGCGTCATCGTCTCCGCGAGCGCCTGCGCCATCGCCTCCACGCTCACCGTGCCGTCGAGCGGCCCGCGCGCCGACAGCCGCGACAGGAACAGGTAGAAGCAGCGCTCGCTGTCCGTGGTGCCCTTGATGTTGACGCGCAGCTCCGGGTGGATGAGCCCTTCCACGGTGGCCTTGTGCTTCGCGAACTCGCGCAGCGTGCCGTTGTGCACGAAGGACCAGCGGCCGAAGTGGAACGGGTGCGAGTTGCGCAGCTCCACCGCCCCCACGCTCGCCAGCCGGATGTGCGCCACCACGGTGCGCGCCGAGACCTGGCTCGACACACGCTCGAAGTCGGGGTCGCAGTGCGCGGGGCCCACGCCATGCGCGACGAGCGGCGAGGACTCCTGCCCGTACGTGGCGATACCCCAACCGTCCTTGTGCTCACGCGACTGGATGAGGAGGGAATTCCTCTCCGTCACCAGGGCGGTATGGACAGCGGCGGGAACAGCACTCCTGAATCCAAATAATCGGCACATGGTGGCAGCTGATCTCTACAACGGCCGGCCCACGAGGGAAGTTCCACCTGCCCCCTCGGCCGATGCCAGTTGTTCAGCGGCATCCACTCAGGGACAGTGATTCATACGCGCGCGAAACACCACACGTCCGCCCTTCACCACCACGCGCGCGTGACTGATACCCAGATGATAAGGCAGATGCCGGTAACTGCGACAGGCGAACACCACCAGGTCGCCCGCATCACCCACGGCCAGCCGCCCCTGCCGTTGCAACCCCAAGCATTGCGCGGCCCCTCGGGTGGCGGCCCAGTAGGCCTCCGCGGCTGACAGGCCGTTCTCCAGGCAGGCGAGCCCCAGCACCAAGGCCAGGTTCTCCGTCATGGACGAGCCGGGATTCACGTTGGAACCCAAAGCAATGTTGACGCCAGCGTCGCGCAGCTTCCGGCCGGGCGCGTAGGGGCGCATGCGCAGGAAGAGGGTGGAGGTAGGCACGAGTACGGCGGTGACGTTCGCGGCGGCGAGCGCGCGGATGCCCTCGTCCGTCACCTGCTCCAGGTGGTCCGCGCTGGCGGCGCCCACCTCCGCGGCGAGCGCTGAAGCGCCACACGCGGTGAGCTGATCCGCGTGCAGGCGTGGCGTGAGGCCCAGCGCCTTGCCCGCGTTGAGCAGCCGGCGGGACTCCTCCACGGTGAAGGCGCTGTCCTCGGTGAAGACGTCGCAGAAGCGCGCCAGGCCCTCGCGTGCGACGGCGGGCAATATCTCGTTGATGCAGAGGTCCAGGTACTCGGCGCGGCGGTCCTTGTACTCAGGCGGCACCGAGTGCGCGCACAGCAGCGTGGGCACCAGCTCCAGCGGTGACAGCGCGCCCAGGCGGCGCACCGCGCGCAGCATCTTCAGCTCATCCGCCAGGTTCAGTCCGTAGCCGCTCTTCACCTCGGCGGTCGTCACGCCCTGCGCGAGCAGCCGCTCCAGGCGGGGCAGGGCGAGCGTGGCCAGCTCCTCCTCGCTCGCGGCGCGCGTGGCGCTCACCGTGTTGGCGATGCCGCCGCCGGCCTTGGCGATTTCGAGGTACGTGGCGCCCTGGTTGCGCAGGTCGAACTCGGCGGAGCGCTCGCCCGCGAACACCAGGTGCGTGTGCGGATCCACGAAGCCCGGACCCACGAAGCCGCCCTCGGCGTCGATGATCTCCGTCGCGTCCGTGAGCGCGCCCCTGGGCAGGCCGGACTCCGGGCCCACGTAGGCCACGCGTCCGTCCTTCACGCCAATGCCCGCTCCCGGGCGCGGGGTGAGGGCTGCTTCCGCGGGCTCGCGGTGGGTGCCCTCCACGGTGAGCACCTCGGAGGTGTTGCGCACCCACAGGTCCAGGGCTTCCATGCTCAGCGTCCTCCGCGTACGCCCGCCACGGGCGCGTTCCAACTGGTGTCACCCGAGTGCGCCCGGCCGAAGCCGCCGGACAGCTCCAGCTTCGTGCGCGACTCGCCGAACTTGAGCTGCGCCGCCACCACCGCGCCGTAGAAGTGCGTCGTCACCTGCGAGCCGGGGTTCACCAGCGACTGCTGCACGCTGAAGAACGGCACCAGGCCCAGGGACATGCCGGGCTCCGGCTGCACGGTGAACGCACAGGTGGCCTCCACGCCGAACAGGCTGCTGGTGCTGTCCGTGTCACCCAGCCCGAAGTCGGACGCGCCTCGCAGGGAGAGGGCCGGGGCCATGCCCACCTTCTCCGAGCCGATGTAATACGACACGCCGGAGTACACGCCGTAGCCGGGCGCCGGCAGGCCGACGAATTCGCCTTGCAGGCCCACGTGCCACGACAGCCGATCGCTCACGGGCACCGTCACCGAGCCGTCGATGTCGATGCCCCACTGATCATTGTGGAAGGGCTTCGCGTCACCCTGGAAGGTGCCGTTCTCCCCGCGCTCCGACAGCTGCGGAGCGTTGAGGCGGGGGCCGGCGCGCAGGCCCAGCTGGAAGAAGTTCTGCTGGGGGACGCCCGGGCCCAGGCGCATCACCATGGGCCCGGCGGTGGTGGGCGTGCATCCCGCGAGCACACCCATCACCGCGGTCATCACGAAGGGTCGGACGCGTCGTGGCATCCGACGCACTCTAGGCGGTGAGGCCGGGGATGCGCACGCCCCGCTCCTTCGCCACGTCGATGGCCTCCGGGTAGCCCGCGTCCGCGTGGCGCAGCACGCCCATGCCGGGGTCGGACGTGAGGACGCGCTCGATGCGGCGCGCGGCTTCCGGCGTGCCGTCCGCGACGATGACCTGTCCCGCGTGCAGCGAGTAGCCCATGCCCACGCCGCCGCCGTGGTGGAACGACACCCACGAGGCGCCGTTCACCGCGTTCACCAGCGCGTTGAGGATGGGCCAGTCCGCCACCGCGTCCGAGCCGTCCTTCATGGCCTCCGTCTCGCGGTTGGGGGACGCGACGCTGCCGCAGTCCAGGTGATCACGCCCAATCACGATGGGGGCCTTCACCTCGCCCTTGCGGACCAGCTCGTTGAACGCGAGGCCCGCCTTGGCGCGCTCGCCGTAGCCCAGCCAGCAGATGCGCGCGGGCAGGCCCTGGAACGCCACGCGCTCCTGGGCCATGTCCAGCCAGCGGTTGAGCGACGCCTTCTGGGGGAAGAGCTCGCGCACCGCGCGGTCCGTGCGGCGGATGTCCTCCGGGTCTCCGGACAGCGCCACCCAGCGGAAGGGCCCCAGGCCCTCGCAGAACAGCGGGCGGATGTACGCGGGGACGAAGCCGGGGAACTCGAAGGCGTTCTGCATGCCGCCCACCTTCGCCTGGCCACGCAGGTTGTTGCCGTAGTCGAAGACGTGGCTGCCGGCGGCCTGGAAGTCGTTCATGGCCTGCACGTGCATGATCATCGACTCGCGGGCGCGCTTCACGTAGCCCTCCGGGTCGCGCTTGCGCAGCTCCGCGGCGGCCTCCAGCGACAGGTCCGTGGGGATGTAGCCGTTGAGCGGATCATGCGCGCTCGTCTGGTCCGTCACGAGGTCCGGCTTGATGCCGCGCTTGTACAGCTCCCGGAACACCGACGCCGCGTTGCCGATGATGCCGATGGAGCGGCCCACGCGCTTCTGTTGCGCGTCCTTCGCCAGGGCCAGCGCCTCATCCAGGTCCTTGGCCACGACGTCCAGGTAGCGCGTCTCCACGCGGCGCTGGGCGCGGTGCGGATCGATTTCCACGCCCAGGAACACGGCGTTGTTCATGGTCGCGGCCAGGGGCTGCGCGCCGCCCATGCCGCCCAGGCCACCGGAGAGGATGAGGCGGCCGGCCAGGTCCTCGCTGCCGAAGTGGAAGCGGCCCGCGGCGGCGAAGGTCTCGTAGGTGCCCTGCAGGATGCCCTGCGTGCCGATGTAGATCCACGAGCCGGCCGTCATCTGGCCGTACATCATCAGGCCCTTCTTCTCCAGCTCGTGGAAGTGCTCCCAGTTGGCCCAGTGGCCCACGAGGTTGGAGTTGGCGATGAGCACGCGCGGCGCGTCCGGGTGCGTGCGCAGGATGCCCACGGGCTTGCCGGACTGCACGAGCAGCGTCTCGTCGTCGGTGAGGCTCTGGAGGCTCGCGACGATGCGGTCGAAGGAGGGCCAGTCCCGCGCGGCCTTGCCGGTGCCGCCGTAGACGACCAGGTCTCCGGGCTGCTCGGCCACGTCGGGGTCGAGGTTGTTCATCAGCATCCGGAGCGCGGCCTCCTGCACCCAGCCCTTGCAGGAGAGGGTGGTGCCGCGAGAGGCGCGGATGATGCGGGACATGCGGAAGACTCCTGGAAAGGGGGCGCCGCACCCTAACCGAACCCCCGGGGCCGCGGGGGGCTTGCGTGCAGGGCCAGCGTTGCTCCCGGACACGCTGGACGCCGTGCGTCAGTAGTCCTTGCGCGCGTCGATGTAGGCGCTGAAGTGGAACACGTTGGTGGAGTCGTAGAACTTGAAGTAGTTGCCCAGGCCCGCGGGCTGGCTCAGCCAGTAGGCGGTGCCCGAGCAGCCGGTGCAGATGAACGCGCCGTTGCGGCGGATGTTCCAGATGCCGGTGATGTCGTCCACGGTGGTCGCGATGGCCGGCGAGCCCACCAGCTCGAAGTCGTACTCGTTGCCGGCCGCGAACCCGTGGAAGTTCACGAACGCGGTGTTGGTGGACTGGTTCCAGGCGACGACGACGTTGGCGCTCGTCACCGGGTAGCGCCCGGTGGTGTCGGCGACGTAGAGGCCTCGGCTGGACCAGATGCTGTGGACCACCGGCGCGGACAGGGCGGGGAGTGACAGGAACAGCGCGGCGACGACGGCGGAACGGAAGGCCTTCATGGGGGATGCCTCCTGCTGCGGGGGTTGACGCGGAGCGCCGGGGAGCACTCCGCGTAGAACCCATGCTGCCTGAGCCCCGTGAGGCTTGAAATCGTGGTTTTCCGTGAAGTTGCGGGGACTCAGTAGTCGTGGCGCGCGTCGACGGTGGCGCTGAAGTGGTACCGGTAGGTGCTGTCGTAGAACTTGATGCCGGTGCCCACCGCCGCGTTCAGGCCGTAGGCGCTGCCAGTGCAACCGGTGCAGATGAGCACGCCGTTGCGCTGGATGTTCCACAGGCCGGTGATGTTGGACGCGGTCACGGACGTGACGGACGAGCCCACCAGGTCGAAGTCGTAGGTGTTGCCGTTGGCCGTGCCGTGGAAGCTCGCATAGGCGGCGAACGTGCTCTCGTTCCAGCTGATGGTCAGGTTGGAGCTCGTGGCCGGATAGGTGGCCCCGTTGTCGCCAATGTACAGGCCGTGGGTGGACCAGATGCTGTGCCCGGCCAGGGCAGGAGCGGACACAAGCAGCGCGGCGGCGGCGAAGGGACGGATGGCGTTCATGGGAAGGCACTCCAGGACTGCGGGGGGACGCGGGTGCTCCTGAAGGGGCACTCCGCGTGCGCTCCATCCTGCGTGAGCCCCGTGAAGCTTGGAAAACAAGTTTGTGACTGATACCGGGAGAGGTGTGTCAGACCCCGGGCCTGCCGGGAAGGCGCGGGCGCGGTAGAGTCGCGCCGCGCAGAGGTGGGACATGGATCAGGGACAGGACGGGAAGGGGAACGCGTTGGCGGTGCCGGCGGCCCAGCCTCCGTTGGAGAACCGGGCTCCGGACGTGGGTCCGGTGAAGACGGTGGCGGGCGGCGTGCCGGCGGTGCTGAGCGCGTTGAAGCACGTGCTGGGCGAGGCGGGCCCGTGGCGCGGCGGCAAGCTCATCTGGAAGGTGAACCAGAAGGACGGCTTCGACTGTCCCGGGTGCGCGTGGCCGGATCCCTCCCATCGGTCCGTGCAGGAGTACTGCGAGAACGGCGCGAAGGCGCTGGCGGAGGAGGGCACGCAGGAGCGCGTGGCGCCGGAGTTCTTCCGCGAGTGGAGCGTGGCGCGGCTGGCGGAGCAGTCCGACCTGTGGCTGGGCAAGGCGGGCCGGCTCACGCACCCCATGGTGTTGCGCGAGGGCGCGGCGCACTACGAGCCCCTCTCCTGGGATGAGGCCTTCGCGCTGGTGGCGGAGGAGCTGAACGCGCTGGGCTCGCCGGACGAGGCGGCCTTCTACACGTCCGGCCGTACGAGCAACGAGGCCGCGTTCCTCTACCAACTGTTCGTGCGGCAGTTCGGCACCAACAACCTGCCGGACTGCTCGAACATGTGCCACGAGTCCAGTGGCACGGGGCTGTCGGAGACGATTGGCATTGGCAAGGGGTCGGTGACGCTGGAGGACTTCGACCACGCGCAGGCCATCTTCGTCATCGGGCAGAACCCGGGCACCAACCACCCGCGCATGCTGACGGCGTTGCAGGCCGCCGCGCGCCGGGGCTGTGAAATCGTCAGCGTCAACCCGCTGCCGGAGACGGGGCTCAACCGCTTCAAGCACCCGCAGGAGGTGCTGCACCTGTTCGGCCCGGGCACGGCGCTGAACAAGCTGCTCCTCCAGGTGCGCATCAACGGCGACGTGGCGCTCTTGCAGGGGCTGGGCAAGGCGCTGCTGGACCGGGAGGCGAAGGCGCCGGGCACGGTGGTGGACCGGGCCTTCGTCGAGGGCAAGACGACGGGCTTCGACGCGTACGTGGCCCACCTGGCCACGGTGTCCTGGGACGACGTGGTGGAGCAGAGTGGGGTGCCGCGCGAGCAGATTGAAGAGGCTGCGGACATCCTGGCGCGCTCGGAGCGCACCATCTTCTGCTGGGCCATGGGGCTCACCCAGCACAAGAACGCGGTGGGCAACGTGCAGGAGATCGTGAACCTCACGCTCCTGCGCGGCAGCATCGGCAAGCAGGGCGCGGGCGTGTGCCCGGTGCGCGGTCACAGCAACGTGCAGGGCGACCGCACCATGGGCATCTGGGAGCACGCCAAGCCGGAGTTCATGGACGCGCTGTCGAAGGAGTTCGGCTTCGCGCCGCCGCGCCACACCGGCCTGGACACGGTGGGGACGATCCAGGCGCTGCACGACGGGCGCGTGAAGGTGTTCTTCGCCATGGGCGGCAACTTCCTGTCCGCGACTCCGGACACGGAGTTCACCGCGCGGGCGCTCCGTCGTGCGCGGCTCACGGTGCACGTGTCCACGAAGCTCAATCGCGCGCACCTGGTGCATGGGCAGCGCGCGCTCATCCTCCCGTGCCTGGGAAGGACCGAGCACGACGTGCAGGCCTCGGGGCGGCAGTTCGTGACGGTGGAGGACTCGATGGGGATGGTGCACGCGTCGCGCGGCGCCGTGGCCCCCGCGTCCGAGCACCTGCTCAGCGAGCCCGTCATCGTGGCCCGGCTGGCGCAAGCGGTGCTGGGGACGCGCTCGAAGGTGTCGTGGATGTCCCTGGTGGAGGACTACGACCGGGTGCGCGAGCTGATCCAGCGGTGCATCCCGGGGTTCGACGACTTCAACCGCCGCGTGCACCAGCCCGGCGGGTTCGCGCTGCCCAACGGGCCTCGCGAGGGACGCTTCACGACGAAGGACGGCAAGGCGCACTTCACGGTGCACCCGATGCCGCGTCACCGGCTGGAGCCCGGGCAGCTCATGATGATGACGCTGCGCTCGCATGATCAGTACAACACCACCGTGTACGGATTGGATGACCGCTACCGGGGCATCCACCAGGGGCGGCGCGTGGTGTTCCTGCACCCGGAGGACGTGAAGGCGCGCGGGCTGACGGCGGGGCAGAAGGTGGACCTCACGAGCCACTTCCAGGGAGAGACGCGGGTGGCGCGCGAGTTCCTGGTGGTGCCGTACAACATCCCGCGTCAGTGCGCGGCCACCTACTTCCCGGAAGCGAACGTGCTGGTGCCGGTGGCCAGCTTCGCGGACAAGAGCCGCACGCCCACGTCGAAGTCCGTGATCATCACCGTGGCCCCCAGTCTTGAGCCCTCGGCCCTGGTCCCCGCCAGCACCCAGAGGTCCGGGTGAGCCTCATGCCGTTGGTGGAAGCCTCCCTCTGGCCGGAGCCGCTCCAGGCCCTCCATGCGCGAGTCGCCGCGACGGCGCCGCAAGAGGCCGTGGCGTCGAGCGCGGAGTGGCGCGAGGACTTCGCCCGCTGGGTGCGTGGTGCTTCGCTGGAGGAGCGCACGCGCGCCCAGGCCGCCGCGTGGGAGCGGCTGTCCCCGGGCGAGCGCACCCCGGCCGAGCTCCTCTTCCTCCTGTCCACCCTCAGTGAGCTGCTCTGGCCCTACGAAGAGCCGCGCCTGGGACTGTTGAAGCAGCTGCTCGCGAGGCGGGACGCCGCGGTGACAGCGCTTCGCGAGGCGGGCGACACGGAGAGCGCCGAGCGCATCCAGAAGGAGAGCACCGTCACGGTCTCCACCGTGCTCACGCGCTACCTCAAGCGCCACCCGGAAGCGCTGTCGAAGCTGGTGCGCGACGTGCCCTGCACCTACGACGGCCGCGCGCTGCGCTTCCAGGACGCGGTGGAGGTAGACCTCAAGTACGTCATGGGCACGGGCGCGAAGTCCGTGGACCTGCTGGAGCAGCTGCGTTCGCTTCTCCCCGACACCCGCGACGGTGGCCGCGACAAGCTCACCGACTTCATCCGCACGCGCGCCGCGCGCATTCCGTGGCGCGAAGCGAGTGAGGTGCTGGGCGAGCGCCTCTTCGCGCTGGCCACGTCCCCGGACGGCCGCAGCGGCATGCGCGGCTTCCTCGCGTGCTACCCCAACGGGCGCAAGGAGCCGGACTGGTGTTCGCGCGCGGGGCTTCTGCTGGCGCGCACCGTGGAGGTGGGCGGACCACCCGCGGTGGTGGAGAACCTCTGCGACCTGCTCACGCTCTTCGACGCGCCTCCGGTGGACGGGCTGCGCGGTGCATTGGGCGCGCTCGTGCAGAGCGACTTCGAGACCGCCGCGGACCTGGGCCACGCGCGCTTCGTGCTCGACCACTGTCAGGGCACGATGCGCAAGGCCGAGCCCGCGCTGGCGCTCACGCTCCTGTGGCTGGAGGAGCGCCTGTTCCGCGCCTCCGTGCGGCGCGGCGTGCCGGAGGCGTTCGAGCGGCGCACCCGCGCTCGCGCCAAGCTGGAGTTGCTGCCTGGCTTCACGCACCTGGTGTGGCTGGCGGAGGAGTGCGCGGAGATGTGGCCGCGCTTCCGCACGCCCGCGCGGCCCGGTCTGGATGGGTTGGTCGCCTGGCGCAAGGAGGTGACCTGGCGCATGGGCAGGAAGCCCGTGCTGCGCAAGGCTGCCATCGAGTTCCTCCTGTGGTGCGCACCCGATGAAGCCTCGTCGGAGGCGGAGCTGGCCACGCTGTCGCTCGTCCGCAACGCCACGGATCGGCGGCTGGTGCGCAAGATGTTGGAGCATCCGTCTCCCCGGGCCCGCTTCCGCGCCCGCTCGCTCCAGTCCTACCTCCAGGCCGGAGCAGGGCAGGACAAGCACGCACCTCCCTCCGAGCCCTCCGAGCCCTCGACGCTGACGGCCTCCCTGCGCCACCTGCACGTGACGCGCGCGGTGCCCGTGGGCGGACGCACCTGGCTGCGCGACCGCGACCTGGAGGACCTGCTCGTGGGCGCGGTGGGACGCGTGGAGGCCGAAGCCGCCCAGCGCCATCTCCAGCGCTTCCGTGAAGAGACGCCGGAGCTGATCACAGTCCTGCTCGAAGGGCTGCGCTCGGAGCTGGCGCATGTGCAAGCCGCGCTGGGTTCGCTGGTGGCGTCGCCGCTGTCGCTGTCCATGACGGTGCACCGCCACCCGGAGCCTCCACCGGAGGCCGCGTCCGAGATCGCCTTCATCGTGTCCGTGGAGCGCGAGGGCTTCGTGCGCACGCGCCGGGTCGTCCGCGTGCCGGTGGCGAAGCTGGAGCAGCGTGGAGAGGGGCAGTGGCTGCCCACGTTCCGCCTGGGCCGTGATCGTCTGGATGCGCTGCTCGCGCGCACGGAGGCCGCGTTCTGCCTCTTCCTGGTGCCCTCCTTCGTGCGTCCGGAGCTGTGGGTGATGCCGGCCCGGCTGGCCCGGGCCTCGATGGAGGCGCAGGGCGCCTTGTCCGGCGTGCCGCGCGAGGCCGCGCAGGGGGCCTCCCGGTCCCTGGCGCAGTGGCTGGTGTACGACGTGCTGGGCCTGTGGGTGGGCGACGAGCGCCCCGACGTCATCGACGCCTCCCGCGAGGGAGATGCCGCCGCTGGCTTCGTGGTCGACCTCACCGTGCGCTGAACCCCCGGAAAAGCCCCGGGGAATTGTCCGGGAATATCCAGAAGCCCCGGCGTAATGGCCCATGAGGGGTGCTGGAACATGCCTGGGAGGGGTCCCGGGCAAACAAGTCCGTCCGTCGGCTGACGGGATGGCATGCCTCCACGCGCGCGTCGTCGCCGTGTCTCCAGGGGAACGAGAGGCATTCGTCATGAAGACTTCGTTGCGCGCGGCGTGGGCACTGTTGGGTCTGGCCGCCACGGTCGGACTGGGTGCGTGTGGTGAAGGCACTGGAGTGAACGCCGAGCACCGGCTCGTGTCGTCCTCCGACGAGCCCGTCCTCGCGCAGCAGTCATCGGCGCTGTCGGACACGCTGGAGCAGTACGCGGCCAAGTGCGACGCGGCCATCGGCGCCACGGTGCCGGACTTCAACTGCGAGCTGGGCACGATCGTGCCCACGACGAACCACGTCAACGGCAAGTGTGACCGGCCCAACCGGCTCAACCAGCAGTGCGATCCCGGCAGCCGCTTCCAGGTGCTGAAGGACACGGCGGACGTGTCCATCGTCGCGCACTGCCGCAAGCAGGGGAACGCGGCGAACTACTACGGCGACATCGCCGTCATCCAGACGAACAAGAAGAACGGCGCCACCTGCTTCTACCAGGCGCTGGGCACGCTCTACGGCGCGGACGTGAAGGCGCCCTCCAAGGGCACGGGCGCGTGGAGCTGGAAGACGCCCGCGGACACGGCGTCCATCCGCTGCGTGCGCTGCCATGACAACGGGGCGCTGGTCCGCTCGCCGTACCTCACGCAGGTGACGGGCGTGAACAAGCTGCCGGGCTCGGGCGACTACGGCTTCAACCGCGACCAGCCCTACCGCTTCATCGGCGCCGACTTCGCGACGTGGAAGGCCTACAAGGTGGAGGTTGCCGGCAACGTGTGCCTGGGCTGCCACCGCATGGGCACGAACAACCAGCTGGGCTACGACGACGGCGTGGCGCTGGACCTGGGCATCCGCGCCACCGCGACGTCGGAGGTGGCGAAGAACCCGCACTCGCCCGCGTCGCCCATCTGGATGACGCCGGGATCCACCTACTACAGCGCGGACAACGCCGCGGCCGCCGCCGCCCTCCGCGCCTGCGCGCTGCGCCGCAACGAGGTGCCGCTGCCCAACACGAACGCGTGCCGCATCACCCAGTACACGGACGTGGGCGTGCCCAACCTCCCGGGCACCTTCACGGCGGTGTGGGAGCCGAGCACGCAGTCGGAGATCCAGGCCTACGCCCGCACCTACGCGGACTATCGCGAGAAGTATGATCAGCTCTGGTCGCAGGGCTGGCGCCTGCACACGCTGCAGCCGTACGTGGTGGGGACGCAGGTGCTCTACAACGCCGTCTGGCGCCCGAGCACGGAAGGGGAGTTCCAGCTCTACGGCGCCACGTACACCGCCTTCCGGGCGAAGTACGACGAGCTGTGGCCGCAGGGCTGGCGCCTGAAGATCCTCCAGCCGTACGTCGTGAGCGGGCAGACGTATTACACGGCCGTCTGGCGCCCGAGCACGGAAGGGGAGATCCAGGTCTACGGCGCCACGTACGCGTCGTACCGCTCGACGTACGACTCGCTGTGGCCGCAGGGCTGGCGTCTGAAGCTGTTGCAGCCGTACGTGGTGAACGGCCAGACGTACTACACGGCCGTGTGGCGCCCCAGCACCGAGGGCGAGGTGCAGGTGTACGGCGTCACGTACGCGTCCTACCGCGCGACGTATGACTCGCTGTGGCCGCAGGGCTGGCGCCTGAAGCTGCTGGAGCCGTACGTGGTGAACGGGCAGACGCTCTACACGGCGGTGTGGCGGCCTGGCACCGCGGGCGAGCTCCAGCTGTATGCGTCCGACTACAGCGGCTACCGGGGCTCCTACGACGAGCTCTGGCCGCAGGGCTGGCGCCTGAAGATCCTCCGCGCCTACTGAGCGCGGTCCACCATCCGTCACCGGTCCCGGGGGGAACCGTTTCCTCAATGAACCTGCCGAGCGAGGAGTCCGCCGTGCCGCGTTTCCACTGCGAGATGAAGTCGGAGCAGAAGGGGGCGCGCGCGCGGGCCCCGGATGAACGCCCAGGGACCTACGTGGACGGGGTCCGGTGGCGCCAGTCGCGGGCCCGGGTGCGGAGCGGATCCACGGGGGGATACCTGCCCGCGCGTCACGAAGCGCGGGACGAGACGGTGGCGCCCGAGCCGTTGAACCGCGATGAGGCCCAGCGGGCGCTCCGGATGCAGGTGGCTCCGGAGCCCGCGGCGGCGTTCCCGGAACCGGCGCAAGAGCCCCGTCCTTCGCCCCCGCCAGAGCAGGCGACCTTCGGCGAGCTGGTGGCCACGTCCGCCGCGGCGAGGGCCAGCTTCGAGCGCATGGCTTGCGCGGCGGCGTGCAACGCCACGGTGCTGCTGGAGGGGGAGACGGGCACGGGCAAGAGCCGCGCGGCGCTCGCCATCCACCGCGCCGGGGCTCGAGCGAACGCGCCGTTCCTCGTCGTGGACTGCGGTGCGCTCCCGGCCAACCTCCTGGAGAGCGAGCTGTTCGGCCACGAGAAGGGGGCCTTCACCGGCGCCATCCAGCGCCGCGTGGGCGCCTTCGAGGAGGCCGACGGAGGCACCATCTTCCTGGACGAGATTGGCGAGCTGCCCGCCGAACTCCAGCCCAAGCTGCTGCGCGTGCTGGAGAACCGGGAGATCCGCCGGCTGGGCTCCAACACGCACCAGGCGGTCAACGTGCGGGTCATCGCGGCCACGCACCGAGACCTGCGCGCGGAGGTCCAGGCGGGCCGCTTCCGCGCGGACCTGTTCTTCCGCCTCGCGGTGGTGGGTATCCCGCTCCCGTCGCTGCGCGAGCGCACGGAGGACATCCCTCTCATCGTCGAGCGCATCCTCGCGGGGCTGGGCGCCACGCCCGAACAGCTCGCGCAGTTCACCACGCCGGACTTCCTCACGCGGCTCCAGCGCGCCGCCTGGCCGGGAAACGTGCGTGAATTGCGCAATCACCTGGAGCGCTGCCTCGTCTTCCAGAGCGCGCTGCCGCCTACGACGCCGGATGCCATGAATGCCCTGGCCCCCGCCGTCCCTCGCGCGGTGGACGCCTCGTTGACGTACGCGGAGTCCCGGCGCCGGGCGCTGGAGACCTTCGAGCACGACTACGTCGAAGCGCTCCTCAAGCTGCACGGAGGCAAGGTGTCCCAGGCCGCCGCCGCCGCGGACATGGACCGCGTCTACCTGTACCGGCTCCTGCGCCGGCACGGGCTCAAGAGCTGACGCGAGCCGGGCTCACAAATCCCGCGCGCGGCGGGGGCGGGTGTCGGAGAATCCTCCGCATGTCCGCTCCCATCCTCGACCTGCACTCGCTCCCGGCGATGCCCGCCACGCTCCTGCGCGCGGCCAATCCCTTCGGGAAGTCCCGGGGCAGCACCACGCTGCCAGCCCTGACGCTGCGGGCGCATGGTTGCCGCGCGTCGCCCGTGCTGCTGGAGCGCTACCGGACCGCGTGTGGCTTCGACGCCGATGGCTTCCTGCCGCTCACGTATCCGCAGGTCATGGCCACGCCGCTGCACCTCCAGCTGCTGAGCCTGCCCGACTTCCCGTACTCCGCGATGGGCATCGTGCACGTGCGCAACCGCATCCAGCAGCACCGCCGCCTGCCGGACACCGCCGCGCTCACCGTGGCCTGCCGCTTCGACGGTCAGCGCGAGGTGCCCGCGGGCCAGGAGTTCGACATCGAGACGCGCGTCGAAGCCCAGGAGAGTGGCGAGCTGCTCTGGCAGGCCGTCAGCACCATGCTGCGCCGCCACGCCGGGCGGAAGGACAAGGACAGCGCGCGCAAGGCATCTCCGCCGGAAGACACGCGCTTCGCGTCCAGCCGCCCCGCGTCCTGGAGCATCCCCGCGGACACCGGACGCCGCTACGCGCGGGCCTCCGGCGACTTCAATCCCATCCACCTCACCGCCGTCACCGCGAAGCCCTTCGGCTTCTCTCGCGCCATCGCGCACGGCATGTGGACGCTCGCGCGCTGCGTGGCGGAGTCGGGCGAGGCGGCCCACGCGGACTCGCTCCAGTTGGATTGCGACTTCAAGAAGCCCCTCTTCCTTCCGTCCCGGGTGACGTTCCAGACGGCTCGCGAGTCCGCGGGCGTGGCGTTCCGGGTGCTGTCGGAGGAGGGGAAGCCGCACCTCGTGGGGCGGCTGGGCTGACGAGACGGGCGACGCGCCGGCGGGCCGGAGAGGGGCCCGCCAGACGCGTCAATCACTCAGCTCCGGGAGGTCCGGCAGACTGTCCGGGTCCAGCTTCATCAGGGCGCACAGCCGGCTCAGCGTGGGGATGGTGGGGACCATCACCCCTCGCTCGACGCGGGCCAGGACTTCCACGCCCAGTTCCAGATGCTCCGCGACTTCCTCCATGGAGAGCCCCGCCTGCTGCCGCGCTGCCTTCAGCGCGGCGCCAAGCGCTTCGGCCCGCTCTCTCCGACTCTGTGTCATCCCCCGAGCATGGCGCCATCTGGCCCGCACGTCACTTGAATCCCACACGCCCCCCTCGTGGACGGTGGCCCGGCCGGGGGGCGCCTCCCCGGGACGTGAAGTCCCCAACAGCCCGTTTCCCCCAGGCTCCAGGCGGCGCCATGCCCCCCGCCAGGCCTTCCGGAGCGCTGTCTCCGCGACCCTGGCCCGCCCCGGAGGACGGGGCCGGGTGGGGTGGCCGCGCGTCCCGGCCGTGCGCACGCTGCTGCCCAGGAGGGGCCTTGCGCATTGGCGCCGGACAGGGGCTGTGTTACGCCGCCGCACCCTGTCTTCCATCTTGGGGACCCCAATCGAGGAGAAGTGAATGACCCGTCGTCACGTGCGAGTCGTCGGCGCGATGCTCCAGAACGAGATGGGTCGCTACCTCATCACCCAGCGTCCTCCCACCGCGTCGCTGCCCCTCCTGTGGGAGTTCCCGGGCGGCAGGGTGGAGGAGGGGGAGCAGGACACGGTGGCGCTCGCCCGCGAGCTGCTCGAGGAGATGGGGGTCCAGATCCAGGTGCTCGAGCAGGTCATGCACACCCGCCACGAGTACCCGACCTACGACATCGACTTCCGCGTGTTCCGCTGCCGCCTGAGCTACCCGGACGCGGAGATCCACCACCTGCGCGTGCATGACCACCGCTGGGTGGCGCTGGAGGAGATGGGCCAGTACCGCTTCCCCGACGCGGACGCGAAGACCCTGGCCCGGCTGCTGGACCTGGACCACTGACCGTGCGCGCCACCACGCGTCTTGTCGCCGCCGCGGGCCTCCTGCTGTCCGCCGCCTGCTCCAGCTCCCGTCCCGCGCCCACGGCCTCCAACGCGCCGGACGCCGGCATGCCGCAGGTGCCCGCCACGGGGCTCGAGGGCTGTCTGCTCTACACGGATGGCCGCCAGACGGGCGCGGTGCCCCGCGAGGTCCCGGAGCTGTCCGGCCTGGCCGCCAGCCAGCGCCACCCGGGCATCTTCTGGGGACACAACGACTCCAACAATGCCTTCGAGCTGTTCGCCCTGGACGAGACGGGCGCGGTGAAGGCCACGCTGAGCCTCACCGGCGCGGACCCCCGCGACATCGAGGACGTCGCCGTGGGCCCGTGCGCGCCCGGCGGCAAGGACTCCTGCATCTTCCTGGCGGACACCGGAGACAACTTCGAGCGGCGCAAGGAGGTGCGCCTGTTCCGGTTGCCCGAGCCCACGTCCGTCGCCAACGCCACGCTCCCGGTGGAGGCGCTGCCCTTCACCTACGAGGACGGCGCCCATGACGCCGAGTCCCTGATTGTCGACAGCCGCTCCGGCCAGGTGGGGATCCTCACCAAGACGCGTGCGTCCCTGGGCGACCTGTACGCAGTGGAGGGCCTGAAGCCCGGCGCCACGGGCAAGGCGCGCAAGCTGGGCACCCTGCGCGTGCCGGATGACGTGGACCGCCTGTCCACCGCCGCCGCCTTGCACCCCTCCGGCGAGCGCCTGCTGGTGCGCACGTACACCCGCGTGTGGGAGCTGCGCCGCCCGGACGCGAAGCGGCTGGAGGACTTCGTCCAGGCGCAGGTGGTGGAGGTGCCGGGCGCCAGCCAGGCCCAGTCAGAGGCCGTGACGTTCCTCCAGGACGGCCGCGGCTACCTGTTGGGCAGTGAGTTCGCAGGGGAGCCCCTGGTCCGCGTCGACTGCCGCTGATCGGACAGTCGGGCCCGCGTTCGTCATCGTCCTGTCACGCCCTGCGGTTGACGGCTTGGCGGGGGTGACCATCTTTGGCCGGCTAAGGGAACCGTCACACGACATGGTGTCTGTGTGTACGGGGGAGGGGGAGGGCGAGCGTGCCGACGATGAAGCCACAGGACCTGCCGCCGGGGATGGGCCCGCGCGGAAAGAAGAGCGACAAGCCAACACCCACGAAAGGTGGGTTCAAGTTCGGCTCACCACTGGGCTACATCCTCCTGCTCGTGCTGGGGTTCCTGCTGTTCCGGAACGTGTTTCAGGACGCGGGCGTGCGCCGGGTGTCGTACAGCCAACTTCGCGACGCGGTGGAGAACAATCAGTTCAGCCGCGTGCAGATTTCAAACGAGTGGGTGAAGGGCTTCCTCAAGGACAACGCCCAGCCTCCTCCGGGTGAGCGCGGCACGCTGCGCAGCGAGCCCAGCGCCCTGCCGTGGATGGCCTACCGCGTCCCCGGTGACGAGGGCCTGGTGCCCCTGCTTGAGCAGAAGGGCATCCAGTTCGAGGCCGTGCCGCAGTCCAGCTTCAGCGAGGTGCTGTGGATCTGGCTCATCCCGATGGGCCTGCTCATCCTCTTCTGGAGCTTCATGATGCGCCGGATGTCCGGCGGCATGGGCCAGGGCCCGCAGAGCGTCATGTCCTTTGGCAAGACGCGCGCGAAGGTGCAGGCGGAGTCCGACACCGGCGTGGGCTTCAAGGACGTGGCCGGCGTGGACGAGGCCGTGGAGGAGCTCAGCGAAATCGTCGAGTTCCTCAAGACGCCGGAGAAGTTCCGCCGCCTGGGTGGCCGCATCCCCAAGGGCGTGCTGCTCGTGGGCCCTCCTGGCACGGGCAAGACGCTGCTCGCACGGGCCGTGGCGGGTGAGGCGGGCGTGCCCTTCTTCAACCTCTCCGGTTCGGAGTTCGTGGAGATGTTCGTCGGCGTGGGCGCGGCCCGCGTCCGGGACCTCTTCGCCCAGGCCACCGCGAAGGCGCCGTGCATCATCTTCATCGACGAGCTGGACGCCATCGGCAAGAGCCGCAACTCGGGCGTGGCCGGCGGCCATGACGAGCGCGAGCAGACGCTCAACCAGCTGCTCGCGGAGATGGACGGCTTCGACAGCCGCGCGGGCCTCATCATCCTGGCGGCGACGAACCGTCCGGAGATCCTGGACAGCGCGCTGATGCGCCCGGGCCGCTTCGACCGGCAGGTGCTGGTGGATCGCCCGGACAAGCGCGGCCGCGAGCGGGTGCTGGAGATCCACGCCAAGGGCGTGAAGCTGGCCACGGACGTGGACCTCAAGGTGATTGCCTCGCGCACGCCGGGCTTCGCCGGCGCGGACCTGGCCAACGTGGTGAACGAGGCGGCGCTGCTCGCCGCGCGCAAGAACCGCGACGCGGTGATGCGGGCGGACTTCGAGGAGGCCATCGAGCGCGTGGTGGCGGGTCTGGAGAAGAAGAACCGCCGCATGAACGAGCGCGAGAAGGAGATCGTCGCGCACCACGAGGCGGGCCACGCGGTGGTGGGCTGGATGCTGCCCTACGCCGAGCGGGTGACCAAGGTGTCCATCATCCCGCGCGGCTTGGCGGCGCTGGGCTACACCATGTCGCTGCCGCTGGAGGACCGCTACCTCATGTCGCTGGACGAACTGCGCGACAAGATGGCGGGCATGATGGGCGGCCGCGCGGCGGAGGAGATCTTCATCGGCGAGGTGTCCACCGGCGCATCCAACGACATCAAGCAGGCGACGGAGATCGCCAAGATGATGGTCCGCGACTACGGCATGAGCACGCTGGGTCCGGTGGCGCTGAGCGGTGAGCAGGGGCCGGGCTTCTTGCGGTCCGCGGGCCTGCCGGAGTCGCGCAGCTACTCCGAGCAGACGGCGCGGATGATCGACGAGGAGGTCCGCAAGATGGTCTCCGAGGCGTTGGACCGCGCCCGGGACGTGCTCAACACGAACCGCGAGAAGGTGGAGGCGCTGGCGGCGCGGCTCCTGGCGACGGAGGTCATCGAGGAGGAGGCGATGATCCTCATCCTGGGGCCCAAGGTGCAGGCGCAGCGCGGCCTGCTCCACCCGGAAGCGCGCTCGGTCATCTCCGCCCACCCCGTGGGGGGCACGGAGTCCGAGCCGCCGGTGCCGCCCACGCAGCACGCCGCGGGCAAGCTCGACTCGTAGCGTGTGCCTGCCTGCCCTCCGGGCAGCCCTTCGCCCACCGGATCCACCGCCAGCCTGCGGTGACCGGTGGGCGAAATTACTTTCCAACGACAAGGAGGCGTCGCCGTGGAGAACCGGATCGGGAAGAGCTACGTCGCGCGGAAAGCGTTGTTCGCCAAGGGCCTGAAGGACGGCCGGCTCACGGTGCAGGAGATAGAGGAGGCGCTGCCCGCGGGGACTCTGACGGCCGCCGAGCGGTGGCTTCTCTACTACTCCCTTCGCGCCGCGCAGGTGGAGATCATCGACGAGGTGACCGGGCAGGTGGATCACGGCTTCATGGCGGAAGCGCCGCCAGCGGCCCCGTCCAACCACTAGGCGCGTTGACAGGACCGTCCTCGCGGTTAGGTTCGCGCCGCTCATCGAGGTTCGTTTCTTCCAACCCCTGGCGCAGGTTCGACAATGGACGGCAATCCCCGCAGCGACGAGACCCCGGAGACGCAGGCCCCCTCCGACACCCAGGTGGAGGCGGCTGACTCCGACACGCAGGCCGAGGCCGCCCAGGATGGCGAGGTGGCGCGGCTCCAGGCGGAGCTGGAGGCGGCGCGCCGCCGGGTGAACGAGCTGGCCCGGGGGCTCCAGGACCTCACCAAGGACCGCGAGGAGTTCAAGCAGCGCATCACCCGCGAGCGGGAGCGCATGCTGGACGTGGAGCGCGGCAACGTGGCCCACACGCTGCTGGAGGCCATTGACGAGCTGGACCTGGTGCTCAACTCCAGCCAGCAGGACACGTCCCCCGTGGTGCAGGGCGTGCGGATGATCCGCGACAGCCTGCTGTCCAAGGCCCAGGCCACCGGCATCGAGCGCATCCAGGTGGTGGGGCGCCCCTATGATCCGAACGTCGCCGAGGCGGCGGACATGGAAGTGACGCCCATCCCCGCGGACGACCAGAAGGTGGTCGCCGAGTTCCGCGCGGGCTACCGCCTGAAGGACCGCATCATCCGCCCCGCCCGGGTGAAGGTGGCCCGGTACGTGGCCCCAGCCCAGGCCTGAAGTCCCTAGGGCCCGCGACCCCACGGGTGTCGCGGGCCGGGAAGGGGGGCGGCCACCGGACTGTTGGGCCCTGACGCCATGGCCCGCCGTGTAAGCTGCCACCCCGTGTCCGTCCGACTGTTCAGCGTCCTTTTCGCGGTGGCGCTCGCCCCGGTGGCTGGCGCCGCCGAGGATCCGCTCAAGCCCTGGCTCCAGGCCCGGGTGCGCGAGCATCTGGCCTACTTCGCTTCCCCTTCGCCAGCGATGCCGGACACCCCGGCCACCGCGGGCGTGTCCTCGCTGTGGCGCGAGCGCCCCGCGGGCTACGCGGGCCTGCCCCACTTCACGCCCCCCACGTCGCTGGCGCCGCTGATCCGCGCGGTGGAGGCGGGCGTGGTGAACATCACCACGGTGGGGCCCGGCGCGGTGGTGGGCGCGGTGAAGCGCTCCACCGGCTCCGGCTTCGTGCTGACGCCCGACGGGCTCGTCGTCACCAACAACCACGTGGTGGCCAACGCGCAGGGCCCGGCGGTGAACCCCACCGGCTCCGGCGTCACGCCGGGCAAGGACGGCCCCCGCGAGGTGCCGGTGCAGCAGGTGTCCGTGCGGCTGGCGGACGGCCGCGAGTTCCCCGCGGACGTGGTGGGCCGGGACGCGTCCACGGACGTGGCGCTCCTGCGGCTGAACGGCGCCGGGCTGGGGACGCTGCCCGCCGTGTTCCTGGGCGACTCCGACGCGCTGGAGGTGGGGGACTGGGTGGTGGCCATCGGCAACCCGTTCGGCCTGGACCACTCGGTGGCGCACGGCATGATTTCGGCCAAGGAGCGCGTGCTGGGCGTAGGCCAGTTCGACGACTTCATCCAGACGGACGCGCTGATCAACCCCGGCAACTCCGGCGGCCCGCTCTTCAACATGAAGGGCGAGGTGATTGGCGTGAACACCGCCATCATCAGCGAAGGGCAGGGCATCGGCTTCGCGGTGCCCATCAACCTGGTGAAGGACCTGCTGCCCAACCTGCGGGAGAACGGGAAGCTGGAGCGCGGCTGGCTGGGCGTCGTCATCAACGAGGACGGCGCGGACCCCACCGCCACGGCGCCGGTGGTGAAGGACGTCTACCGAGGCAGCCCCGCCGCCCAGGCGCACATCCGCCCCGGGGATCGGCTGGTGGCGGTGAACGGCCGGCCCATTGGCAGCTACCTCCAGCTCCTGCGCAAGGTGGCGCTGCTTGCGCCGGGCACTGAGGCGAAGCTGACGCTGCTGCGTGACGGCGGCACCCAGGAGGTGGCGGTGCGGCTCGTCGCCCGGCCCGCGCAGGAGGCCACGGAAGGGCTCTCCAACCGGGGCGGCAGCAGCGCGAACGACCTGGGGCTGGTGCTGCGGGATTTGACGCCGGAGGTGGCCGCGCCCCTGGGCTACGAGGCCTTCCTGGGCGCGCTCGTGTCCGGCGTGGTGCCGCGCAGCCCGGCGGAGCAGGCCGGACTGCGCGCGGGCGACGTCGTCATGGAGGTGAACCGCCGCCGCGTGAAGGATGCCTCCGGCGTGAAGGCCGCCCTGGAGCGGGGCAGCGCCGGGGCCAGCATCCTCCTGCGCGTCCAGCGGGGCGACGCGCTCCAGTACATCGCCATCGCCCGCTGAACGCAGTCCGCTACTTGCCGCCCGCGTCCTTGCCGTTGAGCCACAGCCCCAGCTGGTTGCCGGTGCGGCCCTCGGTGACGAGGACGGCCTCGATGCGGGCGTTGACGCCGTAGTTCTTCCCGCCGCCCTTCTTGGGCAGCGTCCACACCGACTGCGGGGTGAAGACGACCTGCGCGCGCACGCCCCGCGCCGTGAACATGCGGTTGAAGGTGCCGCCGTTCCACATGTCCGGCGCCGTGCCGCTCACCGTGAGGTAGTTCATCACCGGGTTGCCCTGCGAGTCCGTCTTCTTCGGGGCGCCGTGGCACAGGCCGTACTTCCCGCCCGAGAAGAAGGGCGTGATGTTGATGGTGAACTCGTTGGTGCCGGGGTTGAAGTCACCGGGGGACAGCATGCCCGCGTCGTCCTCGGTGACGATCATGTACAGGCGCTTGCCCGTGTACTTCTTGCGGAAGGCCTCCGCCTGCTGCTTGCACTGCGGATCCACGAGCGCCCCGTCACACTCGCCCACGTACTTCTCCAGGAAGGCCCCCAGCCCGCCCAGGGGTTCGGACTCGTCACGCAGCTTCGCGAAGCGCGAGTCGACGTCGGCCAGGGCGAGCGTGGGCACAAGGAGGGCGAAGGCGGCGGCCAGGATGCGATTCACGGCGGGAAACTCCGGAAAAAGGGGGGAAGGACAGCCCGGGGATGGTGCCACTCCCGCCACGCCGGGGGCAGCGCTTTCCCGTGAAACGGGACGTGGTGCGTCATGGTGAGTCAGGGTGCTCCAGGGTGGATGTAGGTGATTATTTGCCTACATCTGGCTACCGTGTAGTTTGCCCCTGTCCCCACCTGTTTCGGAGCCCTCCCCGAATGATCACGCAGCCCCAGGAACGCCGCTCCAATCTTCGCTTCGACAAGATTTTTACCGTGTACCTGTCCACCCAGGACGGAATGATGCGGGGCATCGGCCGCAACATCAGCGCGCGGGGCATGTTCATCGAGGTGCGCGACTCGCTGGGGCTGGGCGAGAAGCTGAAGGTGACGTTCGCGGGCGAGGACGGCACGGAGATGACGTGCCTGTGCGAGGTCCGCTACCAGGTGGCGCTGGCCTTTGGCCGCAAGGACGGGCGTCCCGGCAACAGCCGCGGGGTGGGGCTGCGCATCGTGGCCTACGAGACCATGGACGACGCGCCGCTGCTCCTGGTGGACCGCGAGCGGGTGATGCACTGAAACACCACGGGGCACGGCCCTTCCCGGCTGAAGCGGGAAGACACCGTGCCCCGGGGGGCAAACGCAGGGCGCTGGCTTGAGGCCGGTTACTGCGAGAAGCCTTCCAGCAGGTAGTGGGCCTCGATGCGCTTGAGCGCCAGGATCATGGCGGCGCAGCGGCTGTCCACGGCCTTCCCGATGCAGTACGGGCGGCTGTCGTGCATCTCCGTCTTGCGCGGCTGGTTGCGCGAGATGTCCCGGATGATGCGGTAGTTGCGCTTCATGGCGCGCTCGAGGCGCTGATCGACTTCCGCCTCGCTCCAGCGCTCCATGCGCTTGTTCTGGATCCACTCGTAGTAGGACACCGTCACGCCGCCGGCGTTGGCGATGATGTCCGGGATGAGCTCGATGCCGCGCTTCTGCAGGACGCGGTCGGCCTCCGGGGTGGTGGGGCCGTTGGCGCCCTCCGCGATGAGCTTGACCTTGAGGCGCTCCGCGACGTCCGCGGTGATCTCGCCACCGAGGGCGGCGGGGACGAGGATGTCCGCCTGCACGTCCCAGAGGTCCTTCTTCTCGATGCGCTGGGCGCCGGGGAAGCCCACGACGGAGCGCTTGAGGTTCTTGGGGTCCGCCACGTAGGCGGCCAGCGCGTTCACGTCGATGCCGTCGCCGTTGAAGATGGAGCCGTCAGCGTCGTTCACCGCGAGCAGGCGCGCGCCCATGTTCCCCAGGATCATGGCGGCGTGGCTGCCCACGTTGCCAAAGCCCTGGATGACGAAGGTCTTGCCCTTCACGCTCTCGCCGCGGTCGGCGTAGTAGTCCTCGATGCAGAACGCGACGCCCTGGCCGGTGGCCTTGCCGCGGCCTTCCGAACCACCGATGCGCACGTCCTTGCCGGTGACGATGCCGCGCAGGTTGTGGCGCTCGCGCTCACCGTCGGAGAACTGGCGGTAGAGGAGCGCCATGATCTCCGGGTTGGTGCCCACGTCCGGCGCCGGGATGTCGATGTTCGGCCCGATGAGGCTCTTGAGCCGGTACATGAAGCGCAGGGTGATGGCCTCGATCTCCTCGCGGCCGTACTCGCGCGGATCCAGCTGGATGCCGCCCTTGCCGCCGCCGAACGGGACCTCCGCGATGGCGGTCTTCCAGGTCATCTCCGCGGCGAGCGCCTTGAAGAGATCCAGGGACACCTCGCGGTGGTAGCGCAGGCCGCCCTTGTAGGGGCCACGGGCCTGGTTGTGCTGGACGCGGTAGGCCTTGAAGCGCTGCGACTCACCGGGGACCAGCTGGTACACCAGACCGTCCGGCAGGCGCAGGTGGCCGTGGCGGATGGCGACGTCCGAGCCCAGCAGGGCGCGGCCGTTCAGGATGAGGTTGCCGTTGGCCAGGCGCTCCAGGCCTTCGGGGTTGCGCACCTGGGTGACGGACAGGTCGGCGAAGGACTTCGCCGCCTCGGCGGACAGCGGCACGAGCCGGTCCTTGAGCTTCGCGGTGACGTAGAAGATGTGCTCGTAGTCGGGCTCTTCGAGCTCCAGACGCACCCGCTTGTCCAGGCCGATGAGATCCGCCGCGTAATTGAAGATCTCCATCGCCTCCGTGTAGATGGTGCGCTTGGGCGTAGGGGCCGGGGCGCGCATGAAAGTCTCTTCGCTGGCCATGATGGAACGTGCTCCTTGAGGGCCCACCCGGATGGGGGCCACTGGGGAAAGCGGCGCCCTTATGAGCACAGCCGCCACGGGGATTCAACCAGTCTGGCGGCAGGCCATTTCTCCAAATTATGGAGAAAAGTCGCGGGCTTAGCCGACGCGGTGTGTCACCCCAACAGATGCGCCGTGTCATCAATGTCAGGGCTTCTGGGGGATAGAAGCGGGCAGGGGGGGCGGGGGCTCGAAAATCCCCTGAGAAACTCCTTGCCGGGTCCGGATGCGGATGGTACTTACGCGCCGCTTTCGGTGCGCCGACATAGCTCAGTTGGTAGAGCAACTGATTCGTAATCAGTAGGTCTCCGGTTCAAATCCGGATGTCGGCTCCAAGAAGAGAAAGGCCGGTTGCCCCTGTGGCAGCCGGCCTTTTTCGTTTTCGCGCTCCGGAGATTCGCATGCGGCTGCCGTGGCTGGTGTTGTGCCTGTGGTGGGCGCTGGTCGGGTGCGGCGGCGGGACGCGGGTCGTCCGGCTCGACACGGGGCACGGTGCACCGGTTGTCCATGTTCCTCGTGCGGAAGGAGTGGGCCGGCCGGTCGCGCTTGGTGGTGAGGCTCTGAAGGAGGCGGTGGCTCGGCTGGCTCCGGGGCTTCGGTTGTCGCCTCGGGCTCAGGACGCGGCTCGACGCCTCTTCGAGGTGGAGTCCCGGAGCGGTTCGTACCTGGTGGATGTGCAGCGCCGTCGCATTACGCCACTCGGGCCCGGGGAGACTCTGGCCGCAGAGCTGTCGCAGCCGGATGTGGAGCTGACTCGCGCGTACTTGCGTTGGTGTGGACGGACCGGACGCGCGGGTGACTGTCTGGGGCTACTGAAGGAGAGCCCGGTCGTCACGGAGGATGCTCGCTTCGCCCTGGCGCTCGCGCTGGCGAAGGGGGCGGTGCTGGACGAGCTGTGGGACGCCGTGAAGGACATGGCGAATCCCGAGGCGCTGGTGCAGGCGGCGTTCTGGACGGCGGCCACGTATGCGTTGCTCTGGACCGTGCCTGAGCCCGCGACGAAGGGCGTGGCGGCGGTTCTTACGGCAGCGCTCATTGGCTACGTGGGCATCGATACGTTCTGGGCACTCATCCAGGGCTTCCGGCACCTGATGGCCGAGGCGGACGCGGCGCTGACGTTCGATGAGCTGCGCGGGGCGGGGGAGCGGTTCGGCAAGGTGATGGGCCGGCAGGCGGCGCGGGCGTTCGTGATGCTGGCGACGGCTGCGATTGGGAGTACAGGCGCGACCTTGAGCGCGAAGCTTCCGGGCTTGCCAGGAGCGGCTGGGGCCGCTGTCCGGACCGAGGCGGAAGCCGGTGTGGTCTACGCGGCCGTGGGGCAGGTCGAGACGGTCGCCATCGCCGCGGACGGCTTCACGTTCGGCCTCGCGCCTGGTGCAGTGGCGATGTCCGCGCGCGGCACGGGATCAAGCACTGGGGCGTCGGGTGTGAAGGCATGGAAGTCCTTCAGTGGTTTCAAGCATGCGATGGGCCCCGCGGGGCCTGGCATGCAGTGGCACCACATCGTCGAGCAGACGCCCGGGAACGTGAAGCGTTTTGGGCCCGAGCCCATACACAATACGGAGAATGTCATTGCCGTTGACGTGAGAGTCCACGAGCGGCTCAGCGCGTATTACTCTTCCAAGCAGCCTTTTGCTGGACGAGTGACCGTTCGTGAATGGCTTCGTGGGCAGTCCTATGCGCAACAGCGGGAGTTTGGCCTCCAGATGCTCAGGAAATATGGAGCGATTCCATGAAGGCAGATGCTTGGAAGAAACTCTCCACTGAGGCGTTGGTGGAGAAGTATCGAGAGGCCTCCGCGAAACACGGACACCTCCTGGATGCGCTGAAGACGCGGGCCGCGAACAAGGAGTATGACCGAGTCATTGCCATCGATGCGGAGCTGAAGGGGCGCGGTGAGAAAGCGCAGGGGGGAATCCTGACGCTGCTGGGCGACGCAGAGCCGGGGACACGGTTCTGGGCAGCGACGTCCGCGCTGAGGTTCTCCTCTGCGGAGGCGGAGCGAGTCCTTGCAGAACTCGCGAGGCCCCCGCTGAGCCAGATTGGCCTCAGTGCGGCAATGCTACTGGATGCGTGGAAAGACGGAACCTACACGCCCAGGTGATGGCTTGAGAACATCGAGGCTGGGATGTGGCGATGATACTTGCGTCTCTCGTTGGCGGTCTCACGCGGTGAACGCACCACTCGGGTGCTCAACATGGCACCCTGCTCGACGGGAGGCGCTGGGTGCGAGGCCGAGGGAAAACAGCAAGACTGACGGGTGAGGACCGGCTGGAGATCCGGCGGCGTGTCATCGCTGGCGAGACCTTCGTGCCGTCAGGCGCTTGCCGCGGCGGACCTCGGCGCCGCGGACGGCGTGAGGAGCACACGGTCCGGCACGTGGAGGCAGAAGCACGTGCGCCCCTCCTTCCGCTCCAGGCTGATGCGCCACTCCAGGCTGCTCACCAGCCGTTGGGTGATGGCCAGCCCCAACCCGGATCCGCCCTCCTTGGTCGTCACCCACGGGTTCCAGATGCTGTCGCGCAGCGCCTCGGGGACTCCGGGCCCGGAGTCCCAGCACTCCACCCGGACGCCCCCCTCCGCCAGTGAGGCGCTCACGCCGAGACGTCCCCCGGACTCCACCGCCTGCGCTCCGTTGCGCAGCAGGTTGGCGAAGACCTGAAGCACCATGTCCGGATCCGCCAGCACCACCAGGTCCTCCGGCACCTCCACGGAGACGGAGAGCCGCTTCTCCTCCACGGGCTCGCGGATCAGCTCCAGCGCGCGCTTGAGCGGACCCACCAGCGCCACTGGCGCGAGCTGAGGCGCGGGAGACTTCAGCTTGCGCAGCGTAGCGAGCATCCGCTCCAACCGCGCCACCTCCTCGCTGCCAATCTCCACGTCCTGCGGCTCCAACGTGTGGCCTTTGCCGCTGCGCCTGAGCAGGTAGCGGAAGAAGTTCAGCGGGTAGGCGATTTCGTGCGACAGCTCTGCGCCCAGCAGCCCGAGCGTGAACCGCTTCTCGTCGCGCGTGGCCTCCACGTCACTGCGCCGCAGGGCCTCCAGTTCCTTCAGCGCCTCGGCGTGGTGCAGGGACACCGCGCCCAGGCTCGCGATGGTGGCCAGCAGCGTGAGGTCCTCGCTGGTGTAGAGGGCGGCCTGGTGCTTGGGGGGCAACAGCAGCACTCCGCGCAGCCGCCCCAGGGAACGCATGGGCACCACGAGCAGGCGCTGCCACGGCGTCTCCAGCGTCCACACGTGCTGGCCTGTGTTGAGCCGCTCCCGCGCGTCCTCGGGGAGGTTGGGGACCGCCGTCAGCTCTCGCGCCTCCAGCACGCGCACGGGGCCGCTGGTGGGCAGCCATCGGGACACGACCGCCTCCACGGCCTGACGGATGGCGGGCATCTCGTGGAGGCTGGAGAGCTGGTCGCTGAGCTGTTCGATGCTGGGGCGGAATTGCGACGCGGCTGGGAAGAACAGCCACAGCGTCAGGCGGTTGCAGGCCATGAGCCCGCCCACCAGCACGGGGACGGAGAGCAGCGTGGGGAGCCACGTCTCCACGCCCTCGCGCACCAGCAGCCGCAGGGCGAGCCAGGTCAGGAGCGCGCCGCCCAGCGAAGCCAGGACGATGGGCCCCGCGAGCAGTCGCCGCGACAGCACCACGTCCGTCTCCAGGATGTTGTGGCGCACCAGCGCGAAGCCGATGGACAGCGGCAGCAGCGGGATGACGAAGGGAACGAACAGGTGCACCACGCCGCTGCCGGACGCGAGCGCCACGAAGAAGCCCACGGCCAGCGTCGCGGGCGCGGCGGCCAGTCCCCACGCGGCGGACAGCAACTCGGCCCGCTCCCGCCCGCTGCCCCGGCCCAGGCGCAGCACGATGGACAGCAGCAGTACGGCCATGCTGGCCGGGACGCCCTGTCCCACCACCTGGCGCGTGGTGGACGCGTCATGCCCCAGCCATGGCGCGACTACCATCCACGCCGCGGCGCCCACGCCCCAGGCCGTCACCGCCAGCAGCACCGTGCGCAGCAGCGCGCGCCCACGCTTCGGGGGCTCGGGGAAGGCATAGGCCAGCCACAGGAAACCCAGGTCGAAGCCCACGCCGCCCAGGGAGAAGGCCGCCGGGAGCCCCGCCGTCGTGTGGTAGTCGTAGAAGCTCAGGAAGAGCAGGTACGCGCCCACCGTCCACGCGGCGTAGGCGCGTGCGCCCGGGCGGTGTCCCGCCATCACCAGCACCACGCCTCCCGTCCAGAGGAGGAAGAGCGCCACCACGGCGTAGAAGCCGAAGAAGAAGCCCACCTCGTTGGTGCCCAGCGCCAGCAGGGGGCGCCGCACCTCGCGCGGGCCTTCGGACGTGGAGAAGGTGAGCCGTGCTTCCGTGGCCCCGTCTCGCGCCAGCGCGGCGATGCGCGCGGCGGCGGCCTGGGACGGGAAGGGGAGCTCGCGCGGCAATGCCTGTCCTTCGATGGCGACGAGCCGGTCGGGATACTTGAGCGGGAGCCCCTCCTGCGCCCAGGCCGGCATGGAGACGTTGGAGAAGTCCGCGTACGGATCCACGAAGAGCCCGGGGAAGGGCGCTCCGAAACCGCGCCAGGCGTTCACCGCGGCCGCGGCGGCCACTGCCAGCAGCAGGGCCACCGCGGTCACGGCGAGCCACGTCACGGACCTGGATTGGCGCCAGGGGACGTTGCCGGAGGAGGGCATTCGCGCAAGCCTATCCCACCTCGACCCGTGGCTTGCGCGTGGTCAGGATGGCGCGGAGGAGGATTCCAATGGGCGTCCCGGGCCGCCATACCGGGTCGAACGCACTGCCTCCTCCGAATATGAACCGCTGGAGCCAGCGTCCTCCCTTGCGTCCCAGCTCCGCCCGCAGCGCATCGAGCCACGACAGGAGCTCCCCCGCGTCCGCGGGGAATGCGGGGGTGACCAGCTCGTCGCGGAGCGTCTCGAGCGCATGCTCCAGCCGGAGCGCCAGGGCGCCGTGGTCGCGATTCCCCTCGGGATCCAGCAGGGTGTCGTCCCCATCCCAGAGCGCCATCAGGTGGCGCGCCAGCCACATCAGGGACTCCCTCCACCGGGAGGAGGACAGCAGCCTGCGCGCCATCACTCCGCGCACCCGGAGGTAGCCCGAAAGCAGGCGCTGACCCTCGGCGTCCAGGTCGTCTCCCGGTGTCACCGCATGGACCTGGACCCAGTTGTACCAGGCCAGTGCGCGAATGATGGCCGGCTCGGACTCCGCCACGCCGCGCGCGGGGAGCCGGCTCGGGCAAGAGCGGGTGAGCAGCAGGGCGAAGCAGACGGGGTCCGCCGCCGCGAGCATGGCCGCGAGGGCGTTGACCCTGCCTGCGCCGAGCTTGGGGTTGTGGCCCTCCCGGTCCCACGCGTTGAAGTGCTCGTGCGCGGTGCCGGGGCCGTCATCCACGAGAGGAGGAACATCCGCGGTCCGCTGAAGGATTTCCCGCAGCTCGTGCACGTGCAGGTGTGGCGCCTGGCGCAGCACGACGGCGGTGGCGGCGGTGGCCAGCGCGGAGGCCACGCTGGAGTCATCCACGAGTCTCTCTTCGATGCTCGTCACCCGGTACATCTCACCCGGAGCGCTGAATGCGACCGCGGGGCCGAACCGGTTGATGGGGGCGCAGAACGTCTCGTTGTACCGGCGGTACCACCGGCCCGCGGTATCCGTGGAGGAGACCGCGAGCACCTGCGGCTGGCTGGCCAGCTCGTCGGCGCCCAGGGCATATGAGACGGGTCCGTCCCGGCAGTGGTTCTTGGTCGAGTCGCCCACGGCACAGAGGATGGGGACACCCCTTCCCCCGCGCCCCACCCGCTGCGCCTCGCGGAGCACGGCCCGGAGATGGCGCGGGGTGCCCCACAGTGCGTCGCCCATTGGAATGAGGACGAGGTCCGCCTTCCACGCCTGGATGGCGTGCGCCAGGATGAGCGCGAGATCCGTGGGCGCGAGCCACGAGCTGTGCACATCTGCTTCGGTGGGAACGAGGCGGAACAGCCCCAGCTGGACGGTGGGGCCCAGGGCTTCCTGAAGCGTGGCCGCCATGCGAGTGCCATGGCCCACCGCGGTGGGGCCCCTGTACCTGGACGGCGGGCGCGGCAGCCCATGGAAGACCGGAGGCTCGAAGCCCTCCGGGAGCTCATCGGGGAGTCCCGAGAAAGACTCATCGATGATGGCGATGCGGGGCGTGGGGTGCTCCGGTCCGAGGAGGGCATTCGCCTGCGTCAGCCCGATGAGGTCGAGCGCGGATACGAGCAGTGACTCCTCGTGGGCGACGACCTGGGGCTCGGGGATCTCGCCGTGCTTGGGTATTCCTCCCGCGCCCTGCCACAGGTCGAGCAGGGGGAGTTCGGTGCACACCTCGTCATCGATGCCGACGAAGCCATCCACCCTGTCCTCGGTGGAGACCATCAGGCCTCCCCGGCGGGCGCACAGGACGGGCTGCGCGGTGACGAGCTGGGGGCCGGGTGGAGGAACCTCATGCTTCCCCATGAGGTAGAGCTGGAGGTCTCCGATGACGGCCCGCGGGGTGTGACCGTCGAGCCCCGGGCCAGACCAGACGACGAGCGTCTTGTCGCCATACATGGCCATCAGCTCTTCATCGAGCTCTTCGTCCAGAATGACCCTTCGCGCGTATCCGAGGTGCTTCAGGCCCATAGCGCCCCCTCCGCGACGACGGCGAGCCGCCGCCCGAGCTCTTCATTCCTGTCGGCATCGCCCTCGGGGCGGATCCCGTGCGCGAGCCTGGCGAAGCTCCCCAGCCACAAGGCCAGTCGCTCCAGCCGGGCCTCCCTCGCAAGCGTGATCGCGGAGTCAAGCAGCGCCGGCATGGCCCGGACGAGGCTCCCGGAGGGAAGGCCCAACACCGACGGGACGCTCACCCCGCGCGTCCGCTCGTCCTCGGCGCAGTCCAGCGCGTCGTCCATGCACTGCAAGGCGAAGCAGAACAGGTCGTAGCTGCGCTCCAGCAGTTCGGCCCGCCGCGCCTGTCCGGTCTGCCGCAGCAGGCACCTCGCCGCCGTTCCTCCCCAGCGCAGCTTCTCTCGCGTCTGGATGGCGTACGTGCGCGGGTCCAGCTCACGCCGCGCCATCGTCCGCAGCTCCAGCGCGGTGCCGCGACGGAGCGAGGTGAGGGCCCGCGCGAGGGCCTCGCGCGCCACCCGTCGGTCGCCCGTGGCCGCCGTCAGCTCGCGCTCCCACTGACGCAGGAAGATGCCGCGAAACAGCAGCAGCCCCATGTCGGGAGCGACCTGACAATCCACGAGCCGGTCAGCGATGAGCCCATGAATAGCTGCGCAGTGGTGCGCGGCGCGGTAGTGCGCGAGCGCGGCGTCGGAGACGAGGCGGGTGCCGGGGTGCTCCGGATCCTCCGCCACATACCCGGGGAGATCGCGGTTGATGTCGAGCACCCAGAACTCCTCCCAGGCGCCGGTGGGCTCCTGGGTGATGCCCAGACGGTGGGGCAGGGTTTGTCCGTAGTCCTGGAGCGGAGTCGGAAGGCGGCGGAGGACTTCCTGGAAGGTCGCGTCCATGCTCATGGCGGCCCCCCTCACCAGATGTCCGAGACGAAGTGGTACCAGGCCAACCCTCGGAACTCGCTGCTCCGGGTGTTGACCGCCGCGAGCGCGTTCGCGTGCTTCTGGCCCCAAGTCCCCTCGGGGGCATACGCGCGCATCGTCTCGAGCACGCGCTGGAGCCGGGTCGGGTTGCCCGGATCCGCCGCGTAGTCGCTGATCCGGAGGTGGAAGTCCTCCACCTCTCCCGGCTCCTTGGAGAGCAGTTCGCGCCAGAAGTGCAGCGCGTCCTGTGAGATGCGGTTGCGGAAGTCGGGCTGGGCGTAGGGCCCGATGGGCGAGATGGGCGCGTACTTCAGCTCGGACAGCAGGGCCTTGAGCCCATCGCGTTGTTTGTCGTTGAAGCGAGCATCCGTGGGCGTGCCGTCGACAGCGTTCAATGAGGCCAGGATCGCGTTGGCTTCCTCTTTGGCTTGAACGGGCGAGTTGATGAACAAGGCATCGCGCAGCGCCTTCACGTTCTGGCCGCCGTCGCTCTCGTTGAAGAGCGCCCTGAGCACCCGGCGCACCGTCTTTCGCTGATCGTCGGCGACCCTGTTGGGAACGGTCGTGGGGGTCCTCTGTGTCTCCTCCGCGGTGGCCTCGTTCGTCTTCTTCTCGTCCGTCATGGCGATTCCCCTCCCTTGGCACTGCGCGAAGGCCTGCCATGGCAAGGATTGAACCAATGCCTTGTCCCACGGGGGCGCCGCGGGCTTCCGTCGTGCGGGTGGACGTTTCCGACCAGTGTCGCGCGATGGTTGGTCGGTTCCGTCCACGACTCCGGGCGTTGGGGCCGGGGCCACATGCGAGGGTATTCCGTGGCGGTGGCACATGGCTTGCGGTGTCTTGGACCGCAGGAGTACGAACCCGACTGGCCCATGAACATCCTCATCGTTGACGACCAGCGCAGTGCGCGTCGCATCCTCGCGAGCATCCTGTCCACGCAGGAGGGACTGGTGCTGCATGAGGCGTCCTCGCTCGAAGAAGCGCGGAGGGTGCTGACAACCACCGCCATCGATATCGGGCTCATCGACGTGCGGCTGGACGCGGACGCCCGCAATCGGGATGGGCTGGTGCTGGTGGCGGAGATCCGCGAGAAGTTCACGGCGCTTCCCGTCGTCGTCACGGCCTCCAGCGAAATGGAGGAGATCCGCGCGGCCATGCGAGCGGGGGCGTACGACTACATCCTCAAGGACGAGCTGTGCGAGGAGTTGGTGCTCCCCATCATCCAGGGGCTGGGCAGCCGGCGCCGGTTGGAGCACGAGGTGCTGCGCCTCCGGGCGCGCCTCACCCCCGAGACGGGCATCCAGGGGCTGGTGGGCACCTCTGAAGACATTGGCCGGCTGCGCACCGCCATCCAGCGCGTCGTCCTCTCGGATCGGCCGGTGCTCGTCACCGGGCCCACGGGAGCGGGCAAGGAGGTGGTGGTGCGCGCCATCCACGCGCTGGGTCCGAACTCAGCGGATCCGCTTCTGGACCTCAACTGTGGCGCCATCCCGGAGCTGCTGATGGAGTCCCAGCTCTTTGGCCACGAGCGGGGTGCGTTCACGGGGGCGGATCGGCGCCAGGACGGCTACCTCACCGCGGTGCGCCGGGGCACGCTGTTCCTGGACGAGCTGGCCGAGCTGCCGTTGTCCCTTCAAGCCAAGCTGCTGCGCGTGCTGGAGACCGGGCGATTCCGCCGGGTGGGGGCTACCGCCGAAGAGCACTTCCAGGGACGGGTCGTGGCCGCCACGCACGCGAAGCTGGAGGAGCGCGTGCGCCAGGGGCGCTTCCGGGAGGACCTCTATCACCGGCTCAATGTCCTCAACGTGCGCGTGCCCTCCCTGGACGAGCGCACCCAGGACATCCCCGCGCTGATGGCCCACTTCTGCCGCCAGCAGCCGCGCCCGCTGCGCTTTTCCCAGGAGGCAGTGGAGGCCCTGTCCCGGCGATCCTGGCCGGGCAACGTCCGGCAGCTTCGCAACTTCATCGACCGCCTTGCTGTCTTTTGTGACGAGGATCCCATCGGCGCGGAGACGGTGGCTGCCTATCTGGAGCCTTCGCAGGGCCCGGTTCCCGCCGAGGACGGTCTCATGGCCATGGCGCGCGCCATCCTGCAGCTGCCCGTGGCGAACAAGCTGGAGGCCATCGAGTCCACCCTGCTCAACGAGGCCATGGCGCTCGCTGGCGGCAACAAGAGCGGCGCGGCGCGGCTGCTTGGCATCGGGCGTAAAGCAGTGGAGAGACGGTTGGAGCGCAAGGACGAGCCGCCCGAGGTGGAGTAGCCCGCGGGCCTCGGACGCTTTCGTCCATCGTGCCCGTGCCTTCTGGCTGAAGCCGGCCAATGTGCACTGGGTGGATTGCTCCCGCCACCGCGTTCTCCCTCGCGGGTCGGCGCGTGACGGTGACGGCACGACGGTTGCTGTCCTCTGGATGACGGACGGAGCGCCAGGCCCGGCGTCGCCCACTCCGCCCAGGGGGAAACATGCCATCGAAGAATGCTTCGCTGCTGCCTCATTACGAGTCATTGCGCGGTCAGCTCCAGCACGCGCTCGTCGTGGATGCGCAAGCAGGAGAGCTGCTGCACAGCCTGCGGACGCTGGATGCGCCTTTGGCGCAGCTGTTGCCGCAGAACGTGGTGGCGGCGACCGCGCCGCATCTGGAATTGGCCTTCGCGTGGTACCCGGAGAACGCCCCGCTGAGTCTCTACTTGTATTGCAACAACGTGCCCGTTCCCGGCTCGAGGGGCATCTTCTCCGGCGGGCGGCTCTTCCTCCCCATCCCCGCATCGATGCTGAAGCCCTCCGGGACGGAGAACGAGCTGGTAGCGGTCATGCGCTTCCTCATCGGAGGCTGGAAGTACCAGCTCTGGGTGGACGTGGGCGGCCAGCGCGAGTTGCTGGACCAGGGCCGCGACAATGACCCTGGCAATCCGAACGACGACAGCTTCATCCGCACCGTGCGCTTCGGAGGGGGGCAGTCATGAGCATGCGCATCCGCTCCGAGCAATTCAGCAGAGGGCTCATCGTGCTCGCGGGAGTGCTGGCCTCGAGTGCCAGCGCGCAGGACCTTCCTCCCGAGATCTCCGCGGTCAACGCCACCGACTCCGCGGCCAAGCGCGACAGTCAGCCCACGGTGGACCCGTGGATGGCCTCCTCCTCGACGGCGCTCTTCGGCCGGCCGACGGTGGGGGAGTCGTTCAAGTTCTCCAGTGAAGCCAGCAGTACCGGGACGGTGCTGTCGGTCGGCTTCTCACCCGGCGCGCTATGGGCTCCGGGCAATCCGAAGCTGACGAACCTGCAGGTGGCGAGCGCCTACAGCATTGGTGACGGCATCGGATCCTTCTCCCTCAAGTGGGCCGCGCCCTTCCGGGACGTCCGCACCTTCTCCACCGCGGACTGGCAGCGGGTCTCGGATGCTTCCGTGAAGGCCTACGAGGCTTGTGACGCCGAGGTGAAGGACAAGAGCGAAGAGGGTCTGGCTCCGTGCCTGGAGAAGCGCACCGCCGCCGAGGACTCGGAGATTGCCCGCATCCGCCCCGGTCTGAGCCTGGGGGCCAGCGTGGGTTACGGGTTCCGCTCCCAGCGGCTGGAGCGGCTGGCCGCGAACGTTGCCTACGATCAGAAGCTCTGGAGCGGAACGTCGCTCATCATCAACGCGGACATGGAGTCGCAACTGCGGGAACTTCCGCAGGAGGACGGCGGCCTTCGCGTGGAGCGAGCCTGGCAGGCGGGAGGAAGTGTGGGCCTGGCCTGGAGACCCGGGGTGGCATTCCTGAAGCAGCGGCTGGAGCTGTCCGCGGGCGCGAAGGTGCTCCAATGCCTCCAGAGCTGCGGGGAGAACCCATCGAGCGTGAAGTTCGGCCCCCAAGCCAGCTTCGCCCTGGACAAGAACACGGTGCTCGGCGCGTCCGTCAACTGGACGGGCGAGGCCTCCAGCCTGAGGGATGCGCTGGTGGGCGTGGCCGTGTCGCACAGCTTCGGGTTGCTCAAGTAGCGGCGCTGCCGGGGAAAGCGCCCCCCGCTTGTAGGCGCGGCGGGCTTCACAAGGGGACAGGGGAAGGCCCGCCCTGGCCGGCGGACCCCCTGGAGACCTGAACCCGCCGATAAGCGCAAGGCTGCCCGCCGGGCTGCTTCCTCTGGTACGGAGGGGGGAATCTGTCGCACAACATCGCCCGTTAACTGGCGCGTTCGGGTGGTCTAGAACGCCGCCGGCCCTCTTCTGGAGCAACAACCGTGAGCAGTCTCATGAAGGAGTCCGTGCTGCGCGTGCACCACTGGACTGACACCCTCTTCAGCTTCGTCACCACGCGGGACCCGGGTTTCCGCTTCGCCAGCGGCCAGTTCACGATGATCGGCCTGGAGGTCGAGGCCCGCCCGCTGCTGCGCGCCTACAGCATGGTGAGCGCGCACTATGACGACCACCTCGAGTTCCTGAGCATCAAGGTGCCCGGCGGGCCCCTGACCTCCCGGCTGCAGCACCTGAAGGAGGGCGACAACATCCTGGTCAGCAAGAAGGCGACCGGCACGCTCGTCCTCAAGCACCTGCTCCCCGGCAGGAACCTCTACATGCTGAGCACAGGAACGGGCCTGGCGCCGTTCCTCAGCCTGGTGAAGGACCCGGAGATGTACGAGCAGTTCGACCGGGTCATCCTCACGCACACCTGCCGGCGGGCCGAGGAACTGGCCTACCACGACCTCTTCCTCCACGAGCTGCCGCACAACGAGTTCTTCGGGGAGCTGGTGAAGCAGAAGCTCACGTACTACCCGAGCGTCACGCGCGAGGACTTCCGCAACACGGGTCGCATCACCGACCTCATCCAAAGCGAGAAGCTGTTCAAGGACGTGGGCCTGCCTCCGCTGAACCCGGAGGTCGACCGGGTGATGCTCTGTGGCAGCCCCGGCATGCTCTCGGACCTCACGACGATGCTGGAGGAGCGCGGCTTCCGGGAAGGTACCCCCGGAGAGCCCGGCCACTACGTCACCGAGAAGGCCTTCGCCGAGCGCTGAAGCGGCCACGACCCGCTGCCTACTTGAGCGGGTTGTAGCCGGGTTTCTTGTAGAGGCGGTCCCACTGGCTGGCGATCTCCGGCCGGTAGACGGCTTCCGCCCAGTCCGTCGGGGAGACCTCTTCGATGGCGACGGAGATGGCGCCCTCGGAGCTGCCGAGGGCCTCCATCACGTCCTTCACGATCCGCTCGGCGAGCTGGGTCTTCTGCTGCTCGGACTTGCCGGGGTAGAGCTTCACGGTGACGTGGGGCATGGGCCGATCCTCTACTTCTGGGACGGGTCCTTCGCGGGGACTGGCGTCTTGAACGTCTCCTTCGCGACGTTCATCGCGGACAGGGCCTTGGGCCAGCCGCAGTAGAAGGCCAGGTGCGTGAGCGCCTCGACGAGCTCCGGCTCCGAGACGCCGTTCTCCCGGGCCTTCTTCAGGTGGAAGGGCAGCTGTTCGGTGTTGCCGCCCATGGTGAGCGCGGCGACGGTGACGAGGCTGCGGTCGCGGGGCGCGAGCTCCGTGCGCTCCCAGACGTCGCCAAACAGCACGTCATCCGTGAGCTGCACCATCTTGGGCGCGAAGTCGCCCAGCTGCTTCTTCAGCGCGGAAGGTTCCTTCTTCATGTTCATGGCTCCCTGGGACGCAGGCGGTCCCTTGGCGTATTGCTCGTCGCTGACCTTCTCCAGCCAGGTGACGGCCTTGCCGCCGCTCTCCTCCTGGATGGCGATGTGGCTCATCCGGGTGGCTGGCGTGGCGCCGTGCCAGTGCTTGACGCCCGCGGGGATCTGAACGACGTCGCCCTCGCGGAACACTTGAATGGGGCCGTCCCAGCGCTGAAGCCACCCGGTGCCGGACGTGACGATGAGGGTCTGTCCCAGAGGATGGACATGCCACGCGGTGCGGGCGCCGGGCTCGAAGGTGACGGAGCCACCGGTCGTCCGCCCGGGCGGCTTCGCTCCGAAGAGGGCCTGGCGGTGCACGGTGCCAGTGAAGTGCTCGGCCTCCGCCAGCTCCACGGGCCGTGAGCCTCCGCGCGAGATGGCGATCTCCTGGTCTCCCTGGGCCGGTGCCGCCGCCACCGGGGCCCCGTAGAGGGGGAGGGCCACGGCGACGAGGACGCATGACAGACGCAGCGGGTTGCACGGTCTCATGCCGGGATGGGTACGCCCATCTTCCGCCGGTCGCCAGGAGGCAGGCGTGAACGGGCTTTGAACCCAGGTTTGACAATGAGGGCGCGGTGAAGCTCTACACCCGTGCTTCAATCCCATTGCGACGTGATGTTTTATGTGGCTGGTTTTTGCCTTGCTGAATTGCAAGGAGTTGCCGGTTTCCGATATTCAGACAGGCGCGGTACTCACCGAGAGGAGCTCCCGATGCTGACGCGTGTCGTGAAGAGTGCTTTCGTTGTGATGGGGCTGTCCCTTGCGCTGGCCTGTGGCGGAACGGAGACGGCGGAGGTCGACCCGACGGAAGACGTTTCGGCGGAGGTCCAGGCGCCCACGGCGGATGCGGTCTCGGATGACGTCTCCGCCCAGAACAAGCCGGGCTGCGGCGCCTGGAAGCAGCCGTGTTGCGAGTTGAAGTACTGCAACCAGGGTTACGAGTGCGATCCCTCGACCCTGAAGTGCTTGCTCTGAAGCCCGACTTGGAGCGGGCGGCGGATCCATGAAGAGCAAGGCCGGTGGCCACGGTGCCGCCGGCCTTACGTCTGCATGCCGCTTGATATGAAGCCCAGTCCCCATGCTGCAGTTCCATGGGAAGGAACGCCAGTGCCGCGGCGATGCTCACTGGGAATCAGTGCATGCGGCAAGGGCTAGAAGAGAATGTCCAGGGTTCCAGAGCGCCTCATCAATGCGGGTCGAATGGCTTCGTTGTAGAAGAGAGCATGCATGTTGTTGTTCTTTATGTTGTTGTTCTTTATGTTTGTTGCGAATTGTTTTAGCGCTTGCCCTGGGATGGGGCGCGCATGGCCTGGAGTGAAAAGCGCCTGTCGGTCAGCGCGAATGACTCTTGTCTCCCATTGTGCCGGATTGATTCTTAGGTAAATATGTAGCCATGTCACAAGGATCGAAATAGAGCGCAGCGTGACCATGTTGTATTCGTTGCTGAAGTTCTTGGCTTCCTTGACCGTGTTCTGATGCATCATGGGATGTTTTCCACCATAGAGTTGTGCGTATTGGAGCCTTTGATCACCTCCGTCCCCGGCGTAAGTCATCAGCTTTTTCCAGGTATAGAGCTTGGGCGTGACCGTCCCATACGCAACTCTCGCTTCAATCAGATCAAGCATCATGATTCCCAAGGGAAGCATTGGCGGGAGACGGGAGGTTTCGGAGATGAACATCGCGCCAAGCGTATTGGGAAGTTCAAGAATGTCTTGTTGAACTTCCTTGCACTCGCGCTTCATTACCCGTCGCGCCACTTGCGCAAGTTCTCGATCACGCCCCTCGGTCGCCATCCGTTCGTGCTTGATCTCGTAGATCGTCTTGTTCGAACGATCGGCATCTTCGTCAAAGATAATCAGATTTTTTCGAGCTGTCTCACTGCGGGAAACGGCGAATGGATTTCTCACGGAGTCTATCACCGCGGTGATGTAATCTCTGAATTTCCCGGTCGACGAGTTGCGCTCAAGCATGACTCCACCGACTTCATACATCCCGGTGTCATAGCCTGAGTCAATTTCCTGGGCCGCCGCTCCGCGCCACTGCGGGTGTGGCGCCCATCCTGATCAAGCAACGCGCCGCACCTCCGCGCGCAGCGGCGCGAGCGTGAGACGAATGGCGGCGTCCCAGCGGTCCGAGAGCACCAGAGCGCGCAGGTCCAGGATGTGCTGGCCAGACGCCTCCTTCCATCGAGCTCCCGGGCGCTTCATGCGCAGGGCGACCAGGGACTTGCAGGTGGCCTCCACGTTGCCGCTGCCAATAGGCAGACCTCGCGCTCGTGCCTCGGCGTAGTGCATCCGCTCGCCATGGTTCTCCAAGTAGGTGAGCGCCTCATGCACCGGCCGACGGTCGCCGAGGACGACGTTTCGCTTGCCGCTGGCGTGCAGCGCGCTGACGAGGGTCCACACCGCCCCGGGCGTGTTGAGCAGGGACAGCTTCCACTTCTCCGCCAGGGCGGAGGCATGTGCTTCACCTGCCACCACGAGGGCCGCGGCCCCGAGCTTCTCCATCAGGTGCCAGAAGTCCACCAGACGCACCACCGAATCAGCCGCGGGGGCGTGGGCGCACAGCGCCTCGTCCAGCAAGGCGTGCAACTCGGGAGCGCCATCGGTGAGGGCGGTGACGTGCAGGGCGCGCTGCCTGGAAACCAGCGCCTGGACGTCGCGGGCCAGACGCTCCGCCAGGCCTCGGGCATCAGCTTGAGGCATGCGGCCGTAGCGCACGGCGCCCAGCGCTTCGCCCTGGGCATCATGGAACGTGAGGCAGGCGGCGTAGGCCATGCGCCAGGCGACGTCCACGGGGCGTTTGGGGGCGTCCTCGCGAGGCCGTCCCACGGGCCGCTTCTTCGGTTCCTCCATGGGCACTGCCACCCGGTCCACGCTGACGCTCACGCTCCGCGTGCCTTCGGGAGCCTCTAGGGCCTCGGCCATCGCCGCCTCCACCTGGGAGCGCTGGTGCCCATACCCCGCGCCCACTTCATGGCCCATCCGCTCGAAGGAGGAGCGGCAGTAGGGCAGGACACCCAATTGATGCGCCGTCGCTTCCGCCTCGCGCGAAGTGCCACGGGCCAGCAGGTACGCCATGGGCACCGCCGCCTCGGGCAGCCAGCCCTCGGCCACGCACCCGGCCTGCACGCTGAGGGTGTCCACCGTGGGGCCATTCCTGACGCCCACCTGCCGGTAGAGGCTGCGCTCTACTTCGACGGGCCCTTGCCGCGTTTTGTATGTCGCCGGGTACCGGCCGACACGCGCATAGTGCTCGCCCTGGATGAGGACTCGGGGAGCGTCGACGTCGAGCCCTCGAAGCAACCTCCGCTTCAGTTGCAGCTCCGTCTCGTCCATCCCTGCATTCACCGCCTGCCACGCGGCGTCGAACGCGGCCAGGTCCCCGCTGGCCGCACCCACCACGCCCTTCTGGGCGCGCTGCAACGTCTCCTCCAGCGCCTTGACGCTGTCCTCGAACCCTTCCGGCACTTCGATGGTGACCTTCGGCATCGGCGGATGTCCTCCGCTGGCACAACCCGCCAGAACTCTTTCATGCTACCGGCCACCAAGCACCCAGCGCTCCCCCAGCCTGTCAGCTCACTCGCTGCTCAGCATCAGATCCACACCCGCCACTGCTCGATCGTCTCCATCGTCCACGGGCACTTCATGGTGCCCGCGCGATCGGCTTGGAAACTCTGGGGCTCATCGATATTGGGACCCAGTCCCCCTTGTTCAATGCATTCGTTGAGTTGGCAGAGAAGCCAGGTGGTGTGCGCAGGCTCCCATGTGCTCCACTTCGCTGCTCCTGTTTTTCGGAACTCAAGGGATGTTTTCATTTGGATTTTGGTGTTGGGCCTGGTGGTTGAGAGTGAAGCGCTGAAATCATGTCTGTCTGGGGCGAACGCAATGCGCGCGAGAGGCCAGGAGCCTCTCGCGCGGCTAAGCATTGCTCCGGCATTGACTTCACTACGTCTCGTGCGCCTCAGCCCGCGACGGGGGCAGGGCGCGCCTTGCTGGGAAGAGCCGTCACGATGGCGAGCTGGCGCTTGCGCGCGTCGCTGGCGACCTTCGCGTACTCCTTCTCCGCCTCGAGCTTCTCGGCGTGGAACCGGGCCTCGGCCTTCTTGAGCTCGGCTTCGGCCTCCATCCACGTGCGCCGCTTGTCCTGGGCCTTGGCGCGATCTTCCAGGGAGAGCTTCGCCCGCTCGTCGAGCGCGGCCTTGAGCTCCCCCTCCGCCTTGTCCAGCGCCTGCCTGGCTTCGTTGGCGGCCTTGTCCGCGGACTCCTTCTGCGCCTTCGCCGCGGCAAGGGCTTCTTCCGCCGCCTTCAGCGCCCTCGTGGCGACGTCCTGCGGAGGCACCAGCTTCTCAAGCTCCGCCGCCTTGCCGTCGCGGGCGAGCTGCAGGGCGACGATCTTCTCCGGCTCTTCCCTCTTCAAGGCCTCGAACTGCTTCTTCACCTCCGTCCGGGCCTTCTCCGCCTCGTCCACCGGAGGACGGGCCTTTTCGATGCGCCGCTCCTTGTCCAGGAGGGAGATCGCGAGCTCCGCGTCGATCTCGGCGATCAGCCACTCGGCCTGGGCCGTCTCCAGTTCGATCTGGTTCCGCTCGAACTCGTCCTGCTGCTTCTTGAGCTGCTCATCCACTTCCTTGGCCTTCTTTTCCAGGTCCTGGGGCAGCACCTGGGGAGGCTTCGAGGCAACGACATTCGGCTGTGGCGTGGGCATGGACTGCTCCTTCTGGGTGGGTGTTACGGGAAAGGTGTTGGCTCAGGGGACCTGGGTCGTGGCCTGGCCGGGGGTGAGCGTCTGGATCACGCCTCCCCAGGTGCACATCAGCTTCGAGGTGTTGTTCAGCGCGGGCATTTTCCCGATGAGCACCGTGGGCGCTCCCGTCAGCCAGGGCGCGGGCGTTACCGGCACGCAGGGCATGGGCACAAGCACGCCCAGGGCGGCGGCCGTCGCCGCAGCCACGGTGGGGTTGCTCACCGAGGTGCACATCCCGAACGGGGGGATGTTCACGAACGGCGCGTGATCCATGATCGTCGCCGCCGGCGGACCTCCGACGAGCACCTTGTTCGTGGGCAGCACCGCTAGCGTGCTCGGCGCCACTCCGAAGCTGCACTGCATCGTGGCTCCCATACAAGTCTGCAAACTCATGCCGGTTTCCCTTTCAGTTGGGTCAGTCCCATTGCGACCTTGATGAGCCACGGGCGGGTATCCGCTGGCGCGAACTCCTCCGGCCCCTCGATGGGCGCTCCGTGCTCGAAGACCGTTCGTTTCGCGAGCTGCCCGTCCGCATGGAACTCCAGTGCCTCGCCGTGGAACTTGCCGCTCACGTAGGAGGTCCGGCTGCGGATCTGGCCGTTGTCATAGAACTCGACGACCTCGTCCGTGAGCTGGCCCTTCGCATAGCGCGCCTTGCGGAGCAGGGTCCCTTGCGGGCTGAAGCTCTCGTGGTCTCCGTGCAGCTTTCCGTCCCGGTAGTGGGCCTTCAGCGCGGGCTGCCCCGTCTCGGCGTGGAACGCGGTGAAGGGGCCGTGCAGCACGCCTTGGGAGAACGTCTGGATGAGTCTCTTCTGTCCGTGCTCCTGGACAGACGCCTCTCCGTGCAGTTGCCCATGGCTGAAGGTGAACTGCTGCGCCAGCGTGCCTTCCTCGTACAGCTTCAACACCCCGTGTGGCTTGCCTTCAGCGTCGAGCGTGTATTGCTTGCGCTTGCGGCCCTGCTCGTCGCGCTCGGTCACCGTGGCGGTCTTGTCGTCGGGCGGGCTCAATTGATCTTCACCAGTCCGCCCTTCACGGTGAGCGTCGCGCCGCCATCCACGATCTGGGCCATGCTGGCCTTGTTGGTCAGCTCCATGCCCGCGTCGTTGACCAGATTCTGGCTGGCCTTGTTCGTCAGGTTCGTTCCCGCCTTGTTGGTGAAGTCCGTTCCCGACTTCTGGGTGAGGCTCGTGCCGGCGGTGACCGTCAGCTCCTGCTCCGCCTTGAGCGTCAGCGACTTGCCGGCCTTGATTGTCACGGCCCCCGTCACGTCGAGCGTCAGGTCCCCCTTCACCGTGAGCACGTAGTCACCGTCCACGTCGTGGGTGAACTTCGCCTTGCTGGTGTGCGACTCCTCACCGGTGATGGTCAGCGTCCGCTTGCCTTTGACGTCATGGGTCTCATCCCCGGTCTCCACGGTGATGACGCGGTTGCCCTTCTTCACCGTCAACGTGTCGTCCGCTTCCTCGATGGTCGTGGTGCGGGCGTTCTTGACGGTGACGTTCAGGTCCTTCTGGGCCTGGAGGAAGACCTCCTCCTCGTCCTTCTTGTCCTCGAAGCGCAGCTCGTTGAAGCCGTCGCCCTCCTTGGAGGACTGCGTCTTGAGCGTGCTTCGCGTCTGGTTCTCCGGAAGCGCGTAGGGGACGGTCTGCTGCGCGTTGTAGATGGCGCCCGTGACGAGCGGCCGGTCCGGGTCCCCTTCGAGGAAGGTGACCAGCACCTCCTGGCCCACGCGCGGCAGGAACAGGCTTCCGAAGGACTTGCCAGCCCAGCCCTGCGCCACGCGGATCCAGCACGAGCTGTTCTCGTCGCTCTTGCCCTGCTGATCCCAGTGGAACTGCACCTTCACGCGCCCGTACTTGTCGGTCCAGATCTCCTCGCCGCTCTTGCCCACGACGAGGGCGGTCTGCGCGCCCACCATCACCGGGCGGGGTGTCCGCGGCGCGGGCCGGAAGGGGACATCCGCCGGGAAGGCCTCGAAGCTGTTGCTGTACGCCTCGTCCGTCGCTGCGTGGACCACCTGGCGCAGCACGTAGTCCCCGTTGATGCTGGCCCGGTCGTGCTCCGCGAGCGTGAACCTGCCCCCCGAGGTGAAGGCCCGGACCCGTCCCCGTCCGCACAGCGTCTTCGCTGGCGCCTCGGCGGCCTGCTTGCGCAGCTTCACCCGCGCCTCTCCGTCCGCCTGCTTCAGGAAGCCGCCGGGGTACTCGTAGCGCCGCAGCGAGGGACTGGCGCCCGCGGGCACCTCCGCGCTCAGGGGGGCGGTGGGGACCTCGAAGTCGAAGTCGCCCATCGCGTGCGCGGTGGGGACGAGCTGCTGCTCCAGCGTGCACTCGGTGAGGGTGTCCTCGGGCCGGAGCGTCGTGTCCTGTCCGGCCACCCGCACCTGCTCCAGTCCCGCGCAGGCCGTGTGCGCGGAGGCGTCGTCCGCGAGCACCAGGGTGTGCTTTCCCTGCGCGTGCTCGAAGAAATAGAAGATGCCCTCGTCCTCCAGGAGCCTTGAGACGAAGTCGAAGTCGCTCTCCTGGTACTGCACGCAGTAGTCGCGCGGGGCATACGTGCCCTTCAAGTCCTTGCGGAAGTCGCCCAGGTTGTGGCGCTTGAAGGTCGCCTCGACGATCTCCGGTACGCTCAGGTTCTGGTGGATGCGGCTGTCGCGCGTGAGGGTGAGCAGCCACAGCCAGGGCCGCAGCTCCGCGAAGTAGGTGGTGAAGTCCTTGCGCGTGCCGGCCTGGATGAAGCGCGTGACGAGACCGTGGATGTACCGCGGCGTCCCGTCCGGCAGCTCCAGCGTCACCGTGGCGCCCTGGCCCACCACCTGCGTGAAGTCCAGGTCGCCGTGGCGCGAGTGCAGCTCCAGGTCGAAGCGGAAGGGCGCGCAGAGGCGCTCCTCGCCATGGAAGGAGCGCGCCAGCAGCACGTCCTTGCCCAGGGGCGTCTCGATGCTCAGGTAGATGGAGTCCTGGGTGTCCATGGGCGGCTCAGGCGCTTCGGATGTGACGGCTGGAGAGGCGCACTTCGAGAGGCTCGGCCGACGGCGTGATGGGACTCAGCCAGGAGGTGCGTCCCAGCCTCGGTCCGCGATTCAGCTTCCTGCGGCTGCGCAGCCTCAGCGCGGGGGCATCCTTCGCATCCAGCAGCAGCACGAAGTCGAAGGAGAGGTGGGGCGGCGCCACCAGTCGGGTGTACGTGACGGCCGTGCCGAAGGCGGTGTGACCCGGGAGGAGCTGGACGAACTCGCGCCACGGCAGCGGGCCGAACCGCAACGTGAAGCGCGCTTGCGGATCCCACGCGCGCGTGCCGAGCACCGCGCCCCGGCCGAGCGCCAGGCTGCCCGTGCCGATGCGTGTCTGCTGTTCGGGCGCGAGCGGAAGCCAGTCGCCCACGAGCGGCTGGCCCTCCACTCGGGTCCCCAGTCGCTCCGCCAACAGTTGCTCCAGGGCCGACATGGAGTCGTGCGCACCCGACGTGAGGACCCGGGTGTGGGGAATCAGTCCCAGCTGGAGCCGCTCCGGCCAGTCCAGCGTGCCCAGGACCGCGCTCAGGTACCGCGCGAATGGGTGGTGCCGGGGATGGCTCACCCCCATGCCCACCCGGCGCCGGGCGCGCGCCTCGTACATCAGGGACACGAGGCGGTGATTGAAGATGTCCAGGAAGTCCCGCAGCGCGGAGTCCCCGTCACGGAGCCGGTCGCGGAGCAGCTCGGTGAACGGATCCGGCAGGGGGCCGTGCGCTCCGGCCATCCCGAGGAAGTTCACCCACAGCTCCAGCGTCCCGTCCTTGTCCCGGCGGAGCGAGTCCACGTCCGTGGCGGGGAAGGCCATGGACGTCGAGGAGCGGAAGCGGACCTTCTCGAGCGGGTCCGCCTTCGTTCGCAGGTTCATCTTCAGCAGGCGCACGGCCTGGACGCGGTCCTTGTGTCGCGGGGCACCCTTCCTTCGCCAGTCCGCCTTCCTTGGCAGGTCAATCCTCAGCCGGCGCACGGCCTGGGAGAAGTCGAAGCGGTCCTTGTGTCGCAGGGCCTTCTTCCTTCGCCGGTCCTGCTTCCTTCGCAGGTCTATCTTCAGCAGGCGCACGGCCTGGTAGAAGTCGAAGCGGTGCGCTTCCTCCCGCAGCCGCTGGTTCACAGAACGTGCATCTCGCCGGACATGGGTGGCCATTGCTTCCTCCTCTCCGTCTTTCCGGTGAGCGGGTTGTGCGCCTCGAGCGTCAGCCGGACCAGGGTGTTCACCGGCGCGTTGAGCCCGAAGAAATGGTTGAGCACCGCGCTCAGCAGCAGCGCGCTGCCGCCCACGAACCGCGACTCATCCACGGTGAGCACCAGCTCCAGGCCCCGGCAGAAGCCGCGCCAGCCGTCCGCGGTCATCGGGTGCACGAACTCGCGGCTCCCCAGCATGAGCAGCCCCTGGAGCTGGTCCTCCAGTGCCTCGTCGCCCTCGTACCCGTGGCGCCGGATCATCTCCCGCAGCACCTCCACGCCATTGGGGAGCGCGGTGATCGAGTGGTTGCCGAAGGAGACCTGCGAGACGAACTGCCAGAGGGTGCTCCCTCCCAGCGGTGGATCCCGCTGCGGCGTCGGCGCTTTCAAGAGGCGCACCTCCTGGAGCGGGAGGCCCCCCGCCCACTGCAGCTGGGCGCCGGAAGGCAGCCGCGAGGCGAGGTGCCGGTTGGTGCAGAGAATGCGCGCGTAGAGCGTCCGCTCGTCCGGGACGCTGGGGTTGAAGTCCAGGTCCAGGAAGGACAGGTACAGGTCCGTCCCCAGCGCCTGCTCGCCACGGGCGGGCTCGCGGCGCGCGCTCCAGAACGTCCGGGGCTTGCGCTGCCCGACGGCGTGGTTGAAGGCAAACATGGGCGAGACCACACCCGTCGAGTCCTTTTCGTTCGTGGAGGCGCGCACATCCTGGATGGAGTGCACCTCCGTGGTGGACTCCCACTGAGCGTCAGGAACCAGCCGGTACTCGGTGCGCCGGTGATCCACCCGGATGGGCTCGCTGACCCGGGGGAAGAGGTTGACGACGGGGGTGCAGCCCGTGAGCAGGCTTCGGTCCGAGAAGCCGGGCCGGTCGTCGGGTTTGACGTCCAGCGGGATGGCCAGCTCCAGGAGGTTGCCCTTCGCCGCCTGGACGTTCTGTCTGCCGGGCTCCAGGTCGAAGAACAGGAACTTCTCCGGGAAGACGCAGTACTCCTGCAGGAGCCGGTGGCCGGTCCGCCCGTGCCGGTGGCCCGGGAGCATCGCTTCGTCCGCGGCGAACCCCACCGGCCGGATGGGCTGTCCTGGCAGCAGCCGCAGCTCCTCACGCCTCTGTGAATCCCGCTCGCCGGAGAGGACGGCCAGCCCGAGCGCGTGGTGCGCGAGCAGCTCGTAGAGCCAGCAGGCCTCCATCGCGCCTCCGCCGAGGAACAGCCGGAGTGTGTCCATCTCCAGGCTGGCGAAGGGACGGCGCTGTGATTCCAGCCGGATGGACAGGACCGCCTGGGCGGGGCCCCGGTCCGTCGAGAGGGGCTTGAAGTCCTGGATGGAGCGGAGGCGGACCTCCTTCACCTCCACGGGCCACAGCGTGGTGGGGTAGCGGGTCCGGAACCAGCAGCTGGCCTTGCCCGGTGTCTCCTTCGTGAACAGCGGGGTGTCCTGAGGGAGCGTCAGGCCGCCGGGAGGAACGGCGCCAGGCTCCGGCACCAGGCGGGCGATGGCCATGGAGGGCATCGGCTCCACCAGATGGGGGGCGATGAGGCCCAGCAGGGCGGTGCTGATCTCCGGGAGCTGTTGCTGGAAGCCGTGCTGCACCCGCGCGGTGAGGAACGCGAAGGACTCCATCAAGAGCGCGGTGTGCGGATCGTCCCAGGCCTGGTCCACCAGGCCCAGCCGCTGGGAGACCTTGGGGTGCTTCATGGCGAAGCGCCCGGTCGACTCCCGAAGTTGAGCCAGCTCCTGTTGATACACCCGCAGCAGGGCATCTCTGGGTTTCACGTGGGACCTCCCGCGCGGTTGCGCAGTTCCAGGGCGAAGGTGAGGGGCTCGGCCCGCTTCTCCATCCACAGCAGGCCGGACACGAGCACGCGCAGCACGTCCTCCCGGGTGGCGTGCGGCTCCACCGCGACCCGCACCTCGCCCAGCCGGGGCTCGAAGGCGGTGATGGTGTGTGCCAGCACCTGGGCCAGCCGGGCGCGGTCCGTGGACGACGCGGAGCGGAGCGTCGCCATGTCGGGCAGGCCGTAGTCGAGGACGGTCCACGCGTCCGGCGCGAGTGTCTCCGCCTGCTGGAGCGTGAGGCGGCTCCGGGTGTTGAGCAGCCGGGTCAGCTCCCGGTGCACCGACTCCCGCAGCTGCTCCTCGCTCAGGGTCTTCGGCAGGTGGGCTCTCCGCCGCCGCGGCTCATCGTCAATGAGCCGATCGAACAGGGGCATCGGGGCCACATGATTGTCATTGCGCTGTTTCATCTCGTGGCTCCGGTGCCCCTGTCGTGGGGACCTACGCGTTCTTCTCCAGGTCCCAGGACGCCGAGACATCACCGCTGGCGGTGCCCGGGCTGTCCTGCTTCTGCTGCTTGTAGGCCCACTTGATCGCCGTGTAGTTGAGCGAGAGGGTTTCGATGGGCAGGTCCCCACCACCCGCGCCCACCGACACCGAGCCGATGATCACGTTGTCCAGTTCGTAGGTGAAGAAGGCCACCGGCGCGCTCTTGGAGTCCTCTTCGCTCGCCTGGTAGATGGTGATGACGGCCTTCTTCAGGTTGTTGCCACCGCTGCAGTAGTGATTGAGCGACGGTGACGTCTTGTCGACGTACTTGGTGATGGTGAAGTCCTGGTGGGAACACCGGCCGTGCCTGCGGCTGGTGTTGGAGGCGGAGCCCGCGGAGAGCGGCATGGACACGCCATGGCTGAAGGAGAGCAGCTCGATCTGATCCTTGCCCTCCGTGGTGGTGGACTGGCCGGCGAGCGTCTTGACGTCAGGGAAGCTGATGTAGATGTTTTGCATGGTGGGTTATTCCAGGCGTGAAAGGGTTCAGGCCGCGGGCGGCGGCAGGCTGGCGACGAGCCGGATGGAGGCGTTCAGCTCGTTGAGCTGGAAATGGGGCTTGAGGTAGACGATGGCCTTGTAGGAGCCCACCTTGCCGGGCACCTCGGTGACGTCGATCCGGGCCTCACGCAGCGGCTGCCGGGCCTTGATGTCCTGGGAGGCCTCGTCGTTGAGCTGGACGTAGTCGCTGATCCAGTTGTTGAGGAACGAGGCGACGTTCCCGCGCGTCATGAAGCTGCCGACCTTGTCGCGCATCATCGCCTTGATGTAGTGGGCGAAGCGCGAGGCCGCGAGCAGGTAGGGCATCATCGACGACACCTGCGCGTTGGCGGTGGCGTCCAGGCTGGCGTACTTCGTGGGCTTGTTGGTGCTCTGCGAGCCGAAGAAGACGGCCTTGTCGTCCCCCTTGCGGTAGACGAGCGCGAGGAAGCCCAGGTCGTTGAGCTCCTTCTCCCGGCGGTCGGTGATGGCCAGCTCCGTGGGGATCTTCACGACGTCCTCCCCGCTGTCCGTGGTGAAGGTGTGCAGGGGCAGGTCGGAGACGGTGCCTCCGCCCTCGAAGCCGCGGATGGCCGCGCACCAGCCGTACAGCGAGAAGGCGTGGGTGATGCGCTCGCCCAGCTTCCAGGCGGCGTTGCCCCACAGGTACTTGCCGTGGGCCTTGGCGCCCTCGCCGCCCTTGCCTTCGACGCTGAGGTCCTCCTCGAAGATGAAGCCATCCACGGGGACCGTGGCCTTGCCGTAGGGCAGCCGCATCAGCACGCGCGGCAGCACCAGGGTGGCGTAGCGCGAGTCCTCCGTCTCCCGGAAGCTGCGCCACTTGATCATGTCCGACGCCTCGAAGCGCATGGCCAGGTCGCGCGGCACGTCGAGCCCGGTGAAGTCGTCGTCCTTGAGGCCGAACAATTTGGGACTCGCGGCGGCGATGAAGGGCGCGTGGGCGGCGGCGGCCACGTTGGAGAGGTTCGTCAGCAGCGCCACGTCCTGCGGCAAGTGGGTGAACTCGTAGTCGCCGATGAGCAGGCTGAACGGATGCCCGCCGAAGGTGCCGTACTCCTCCTCGTAGACCTTCTTGAAGAGCGCGCTCTGGTCGAAGTCGATGGCGCTCTCCAGGTCCACCCGCAGCTCCTCCTTCGTGGCGTGCATCACGCGCAGCTTGAGGCCGGTGCCGGTCTCCGTGTTCTTGACCAGGGAGTGCAGGCCGCGCCAGGTGGCCTCCAGCTTCTGGAAGCTTTCGTCGTGGAGGATGTCGTTGAGGAGCCTGGAGAGTTCCTCGTCGACGTGGGCGATCTGGACCTGGAGCATCGTCACCGTGTTGGGACCGACGACGACCTCCTCGGTCTCGATGAGGTCGACGAGGATCGCGGTCAGCGCCTGCGCTTCGTCCGGCAGCTGCTCGTCCTTCAGGTCACCCTTGATCTGCCTGACGAGGCTGTTCACCAACTTCGCGTCGATTGCGGTTGCTTCCGTGGACATGGCTGGGTTCCTGGGCTGGGATTACGGGTGGGTGGCGTTGAACGCATCGAGCTGCTGCTGGGTTTCCGCACTGGCGGCCTCGGCGGCACCGTGGAGCTCCTCCAGGCTCGCGTGGAGCGTGTCGAGGTTTCCGACGGCGACGGGGGCCTGCAGGACCGTGTGGATGTCATTGATGCGGGCTTCGATCTTCTTCACGGTCTCCAGGGCCTGGCGGGCGTCGCGACGGGCCGCGATGGCCTTCTCCCCGGTCTTGGGGTCCATGAACCGGCGGGCCTGGATGACCCGGGCGTCGGCGGCGGACGTGATGGCCTGCTGGTGCTTCTTGATGAGGACCCCGGCCTGCGAGAGCTCCAGCTCCGCCGGGAGCGAGGCGGGGAAGGCGGCCTGGAGCGCCGTATCGAGCGCGGCCGGAACGCTCGGTGTCGTGGCGTAGGCCTCCGCCGCGGTGGTGATGGCGCCGGCGTTGGCCTGCGGCAGCTTCTGGAGGAGCACCTTTTTGGCAGTGGTGAGCCTCTCTCCGTCGCTGGTCTGCTCGTCCTTGTCGGCGCCCAGCGCCCTCTCCAGGTCCCGCAGGGGGACGCCAATCCCGCTTTTACCCTCGGCGATGTGGCGGAGCGCCTCCACCGCCTTGGTGAGTTCAGCCGCCTTGGCCTGGTCACTGGCCAGGGCCTCCAGCCCGATGACTGACTGGAGGTCGTTCGCCGGGCCCGCCTTGAGCGCGGCCAGGGCCTTCGCGACGGCGTCGGCGTCGGCGGCCTTGACCGCGCCGCTCAGCGTGTCGAGCTGGCCGATCAGCGCCTTGCCCTCGCCGTTTGCCAGGAGCTCGTCGATCTTCTCGCGGAGCCTGGAGGCGACACCGGGTTGTTTGAGCGCCGCGGGGTCCGCTCCCGGAAGCAACTGCTTCAGGTGGTCGCAGGCTCCCTCCATCCGGTGGACCGCCTTGGCCGCCTGGATGACGCCGACCACGGCCCCCACGCGGTCCAGGAACGCCTGGGCCTGCGTGCTGAGCGTCCTGGCGGCGTTGACAGCCTTGGTGAAGGGCTCGCGGCGCCGATCGACTTGATCCGCCTTGGCCTTGGCCGTGGCCTTGGCATCGAACACCTTCTTGAAATCGGCGTTCAGGTTGTCATTGCCGCTCAGCTTCGCCACCACGTCCACCAGACGCTGGCGCTCGCGCAGCAGCTTGTTCATCTGGGGGGCCTGCTTCACGATCTGGAGCGGCTCGAAGTCCTCCATCTTCTTGAAGGTGAGCCCGGCCGGCCCCGCCTTCCCGCCAAGCTTGAGCGTGGGCGCGAGCTTGCCCATGAACTCGTCGAAGGTGTCGCGGTCGATCTGGACGAACTTGCGCTGCTTGAGCAGGTCGCCCGGATCGGTATTGCCCAGCAGGTCCGCGAGGATGCCCACCACCAACGGGAGCTCCATCTTCTTGGCGGAGCCGAGCGTCTCCACGTCGTAGGTGATCTGCACCCGCGGCGGCCTGTTCCGGTCCAGCCAGTGCTGCTTGCTTTCACTGCTCATGGTCTTGCTTCTCCTGTTCGTGGGTTGCGCGCTTCACTTCGCGTCCCGGATGGCGAGCAACGCGAAGATGGATTTGAGGTCGTCCGTGCCTGGGACCAGCTCCTCGAGGAGTCTCCCGAGCGGCATCGCTCCCCACTGCACGGCCCGCTTCACCAGATAGGGCGTGGGGCTGTGGGGCTCCGTGCGGAGCAGGTAGTCGGAGGCCTCTGTCAGCCATTGATAGGCTTCAGCCCGGCTCTGGATCT
>NZ_RAWQ01000149.1:0-27752 GCF_003668965.1 Corallococcus sp. AB030 | reverse complement strand
ATTCTGGGGACGGGTGACGTTCATGAACAACCCTTGCGCTCGGGGGAGGAGACCGCGGCTCCTTATTATCGAAGAAGGCGGCCGTCCGGTTGTGGGCGGCATGGTGATGGCAACGCCGGGGCTCCTAGGATGTCATCCATCATGAAGACCCCGGCCGGAGACGACCGCGACAACACGCTTCCCGCGCGCAGCCCTGATGGCGAGGCGACGCGACTGCTGCCGCGGACGCCAGCGGAGACCGTGCCCGCGACGAATGAATCGGACCGGCAGCCCCGGCACGGGACGTCCTCACCCGTCCAGGTGGGGCGCTACCTGCTCCTGCGGCCGCTGGGCGCGGGAGGCATGGGCGTGGTGTACGCGGCCTATGATCCGGACCTGGACCGGAAGGTGGCGCTGAAGCTGCTGCGCTCGGATGGGCACGCGGATCCGGAGCTGGGACGGGCGCGGCTCCTGCGCGAGGCGCAGGCGATGGCGCGCATCTCGCACCCGAACGTCATCCCGGTGTTCGACGTGGGCATCTGGGGCGCCCAGGTCTTCCTGGCGATGGAGCTGCTGGATGGGGGCACGCTGGGGCAGTGGCTGAAGGAGGCCCCTCGCTCGTGGCGCGAGGTGCTGGAGGCGTACCTGGGCGCGGGCCGGGGGCTCGTGGCCGCGCACGCGGTGGGGCTGGTGCACCGCGACTTCAAGCCGGCCAACGTGCTGAGGGACCGCCGGGGCCGCGTCTGCGTGACGGACTTCGGGCTCGCGCGCCAGGTGGGGCTGCCCTCTGGCGACGATGAGGACTCCTCCGCGCGGGAAGTGAACGCGCTGGCCGCGGAGCGGCGCATGTTGGATGCGCCCATCACCGTCACAGGCGCGGTGATGGGCACGCCGAACTACATGTCCCCGGAGCAGGTGCTGGGCGCGGTCCCGGACGCGAGCACGGATCAATTCAGCTTCTGCGCCGCGCTGTACGCCGCGCTGTACGGCCAGCGCCCCTTCGACGTCGCGCGCATGCAGGCGCTGAAGACGCCGGCCGACCTGGAGGGCCCGAATGCGCCCCGCCTCCTGGAGCCGCCGAGCGACTCGCGGGTGCCCGCGTGGGTGGGCCGGGCGGTGATGCGTGGGCTGGCGCTGCGTCCGGCGGAGCGCTTCCCGACGCTCGCGGAGCTGCTGGACGCGTTGGGGCAGGAGCCGAAGCGCAGGGCCCGGCGCCGCGCGTGGGGCGGCGTGGGCCTGCTGGCGGGAGGACTCCTGCTGGGCGGCGGCGTGCTCTATCAGCAGTCGCGCGTATGCGAGGGCGCGGACGCGCTCATGGCGCGGGTGTGGGGCTCGGAGCAGCGAGAGCAGGTGGTGCGTGCCTTCACCGCTACGGGCAGCCCGCTGGGGGCGGACCTGGCCGGGCGCGTGGCGGCCGTGCTGGATGGGTACGCGCGAAGCTGGAGCCAACAGCACACGGACGCGTGCAGGGCCACGCTCGTGGAGGGCACCCAGCCGGAGGCCCTGCGCGTCGAGCGCGTGGTGTGCCTGGAGCGGCGGCGCGAGGACGCACGCGCGGTGGTGGCGCTGCTGTCCACCGCGGACGTCCCCCTGGTGGAGAAGTCCCTGTCGCTGGTGAACGCGCTCCCCGCGCTGGACGAGTGCGCGGACGTGGCGAAGCTGGGCGAGCAGCAGCGGCTGCCGGAGTCGCCCGCGGAGCGCGCCGAGGTGGAGCGACTGGAGGCGCTCCTGTCGGAGGTGAAGGTGCTGGTGGATGGCGGACGCCTTCCCCAGGCCCGGGCGCGGCTGGAGCCGCTGGTGGAGGCCGTGCGGGCCACGGGGTACGCGCCGCTGATGGCCCGGCTCCAGCTTCAGCAGGGGTGGATGCGCGAGCAGTTGGGGGACTCCGAGGGAGCGGCCATCGCGCTGCGGCAGGCGGCCTTCGACGCGGAGGCGGGGAAGGCGGACCGGCTGAAGGTCACCATCCTCAACCGGCTGCTCTATGTGGAGGAGGGCCAGCGGCACTTCGAACCTGCGGAGGTCTGGAGCGGGCTCGCGGACGCGACGCTGCGGCGCATGGGCGGCGACGCCGTGCTGGAAGCGGAGGTGCGGATCAATCAAGGCAACCTCGCGAACGCGAGGAATGACTTCTCCCGCGCGAGCGCCCTCTTCGAGGAGGCGCGGACGCGGGCGGAGGCGGCGTTGCCGGAAGGCCACCCGCTGCGCGCGCGCATCACCTTCCTCCAGGGCAACCTGGCGATCCGGATGAAGGACACCGCGCGCGGCGTGGCGTTGCTGGAGCGCGCGCTGTCGCTGACGGAGGCCGCGGTGGGCCCGTTGCATCCGGACACCGCGCGAAGGCACGACGTCCTCGCCTGGGCACTTCGCGAGGCGGCGGATCCAGCCCGGGCCCTGCCGCACGCGCGCGCCGCCGTGGAGATCCGCAAGGCGCTCCTGGGGGCGCGCACGCTGCCGGTGGCGGAGGGACTGGACGAGGTGGGCATGTGCCTGCTGGCGCTGGGCCGCCATGACGAGGCGCTGCGCGTCTATGAGGAGGCGCTCGCGACGAAGCAGCAGGTGGCGCCTGCTGGCGACGAGACCTTCCAGTACAGCCAGGACGGCGTGGGCCAGGCGCTGCTGGGCCTGGGCCGCGCGAAGGACGCCATCGCGCCGTTGCGGCTGGCCGTGGCGTACCCGTCGATGCCGGACGGGACGCTGGCGGAGTCAGGCTTCGCGCTCGCGAGGGCGTTGTGGGAGGCCGGGGAGAGACAGCCCGCGAGGCAGGAGGCGGAAGCGGCCCGCGCGCGCTTCGTCCGAGCCACACGCGAGTCCGAAGCCGCGACCGTGGCCCGCTGGCTGGAGACGCATCCGGCTCCGGAGGCCGCCGCCGTCCCCGCGCGTCTCAAGGAGCCCCGGACTCGCGGAAGGCGGTAGCGCCACCGGGTGACTGGAGTCACCCAGCGCACGCGCCTTCCCTCCTGCGTGTCCCTCTGAAGCCGGGATGCGTAGGCCCTGGCATCGCTCCTGCTTTGGAAGTGGGCATCCGGCCGCAACCGGCCCACCTCCAGAACGGAGTGTTCCCATGGTCTCTGCCCTGTCCTCCAATGGTTCCTGCGTCCCCTCCTTCAAACGCTGGGACGTGAAGCCGAACGCTGTCCAGCCTCCGGCCGTCGCGACCGCCGGAGCGGCGAAGCCGCCTGCGTCCCAGCCCGCCACGGTGAAGGATGGCTTCGACGTGGGCCGCGACACCCGCGCGGATTGGCAGTCGTTCTCCGGGCAGGCCCAGGGCACGGGCCCGCGGACCGCGAGCACGGCGAAGACGCTGGCGCCCGACAAGGCGACGGCGGAGGCGGCCGTCCAGCAGAGCTACGCGGACTGGAAGGCGAAGTACGTCACGGCCGACGGAGCCAATGGTGCGCTGCGCGTGCAGCGCCCGGAGAACAACGGCGACACGGTGTCGGAGGGCATTGGCTACGGGATGCTGCTCGCCGCTAACAACGGAGACCAGACGACGTTCGATGGCCTGTGGAAGTACGCCCAGTCCCATCTGAACGAGAACGGCCTGATGAACTGGCGGATCGACGCCCAGGGCGGAACGCTGGGCCAGAACGGCGCCACGGACGCGGATGAGGACATGGCGATGGCGCTGGTGAGCGCCGACAAGAAGTGGGGCGGCTACAAGCAGGACGCCACCACGCTCATCGACAACATCCTGGAGCACGAGGTGGAGCCGGGCACGAACGTGCTCAAGCCGGGCGACGCGTTCGGTGGCTCCTCGGAGACGAATCCCAGCTACTTCGCGCCCGCGTACTACAAGGAGTTCAGCAAGTTCACCGGTGACACGCGCTGGGACCAGGTCGCGGACGCCAGCTACGACATGCTGGACAAGGCGCTGAAGCAGCCCGGTTCGAAGGACACGGGACTGGTGCCGGACTGGATGGATGCCAATGGCAAGCCGCTGGACCGGGGGCCGAACGCCACCTACGACGCCATGCGGACCCCCTGGCGCATCGGTCTGGACGCGGCGTGGAATGATGATCCGCGCGCCAGTGCCTACCTGGACAAGGTGAACACCTTCTGGAAGTCACAGGGCGTCGAGAACATCGGCGACACGTACGCGCTGGACGGCACGTCCCTGTCGAAGAACCACAACGCGACGGCGGTCTCCATGGCCGCGGCGGGCGCCATCGCGGACCCGGATGCCGGGTACCGTGGCGCGATGTGGAACGAGATGGTGAAGACCACCGAGGGCGGTGGCTACTTCGGTGACTCGTTGCGCGCGCTGTCGCTGCTGACGTCATCGGGGCAGATGGCGCGCCCCTCGGACACCAGCGCACCGCGGCTGGACGCGGTCTCCAGCCCCCAGGGCGTGAGCGGTGACTACGGCGCGGCACAGGCCATGACGGACATGGACAGGCTCTCGTCCCTGCACCCCGTGGGGACGGAGATGCACGGCGTGGGGGACGCGAATCGCGCCGGGTTCGAGAAGAACAAGCGCCCCATCGCCGAGGCCGCGCTCAGCGCCGCGAAGCGCTACTTCCCGGAGCTGCCACTCCAGGACGCCACGCGCATGCTGCTGGCGGACATCGCGCAGGAGTCCACGTTCAACCCGAAGCTCAACGTGGAACCCAACGGCAGCGTCACCCCGGACAAGACCATCGGTCTGTTGCAGCCGCGTGCGGCCTCCAACCTGGAGGACTTCCGCAACTACGCGAGCGGCAATGGCCTGAAGCGCGCGGACGGCAGCGCCTGGGACCCCAAGCAGACCCAGGACCCGGAGTTGGCCAACGTCTGGGAGAACGTGCACGTCGGCGCCTGGTACATGTCGCAGATGGCCCGGCTGGGTGCCGTCTCCGCCAACGAGCATTACCTCTGGGGTCGCGACGGGACGGCGCCCACCACCGTCCAGACGGGACTGCTCTCCCACTTCATGGGCCCGGGCGGCGCGGCCAACGAAGGCACCAGCAACCCCGGCGCCGCCAGGTACCTGTCCATGGTGGGCGGAGAGATGGACTTCCTCCAATCAGGCCTCGCCCAGCGCGTCTACGGCACCGTGCTCAAGCCCGGTGCCGTGTAACGCGTCACTGCTTCAGTCCAGGCGCGTCGCGACGCGGGCGACCATCGTGTCGCCGGTCGCGTCCCCGGCCTTGAGCGCGTACAGGGAGCGCATGACTTCGGACGTGATGTAGCGCAGGTGCGGCGATGGGGAGGTCGCGGCCTCGCAGATGATGCGCGCGATGTCGTCCGCGGTCTGTCCCATGCTCGCGTAGGTCTCCGCGGAGCCCCGCATGTACCGGCCCAGCAGCTCGCCATACACGGCTGGTCCGTTGCCCTGGGTGCCATTGCCCGTCGCGCGCACGTTGTTGACGAACTCCGTGTGGACCGGCCCCGGCTCCACCAGCGAGACCTGGATACCCAGCCGGGACGCCACGGGGGCCAGGCTCTCCATGAAGCCCTCCACCGCGAACTTCGCCGCGCAGTACGCGTCATTGAAGGGCTGACCCACCAGTCCTCCAAAGCTGCTCACGGAGATGATGCGCCCGGACCGCTGCTCTCGCATGAGAGGGAACACCGCCTGGGTGACGCGCCACACGCCGAAGAAGTTGACCTCCATCGTGCGCCGCAGGGCCTCCTCGGAGGTCTGCTCCATCGTGGCCAGGTAGCCCGCGCCCGCGTTGTTCACCAGCAGGTCGATGCGGCCGTGCGCCTGGAGGATGTCGCGGACACACGCCTGGGTGGAGGCGTCACTGGTCACGTCCAGCGTGCGGATGTGGAGCTTCACGGCCTCCCGGTCCGCCCGGTCCCGGAGCGCGTCCGCCCGGGCGCTGTCGCGCAGGGTGGCCACGACTTCGAAGCCCTGGCGTGCCAGGTGGATGGCCGTGCTCAGGCCAATGCCAGTGGAGGTGCCAGTGACGAGTGCGACCGGGGCCATGCAAGGTGTCTCCTGGAGCGGCGCACCGGGAGCGGCGCGCAGGGCGCAATGACTATCACCCTGGGCCCCTCCCGCACGCGGATTCCAGGACTCAGGTCTTCTTCAGCTTCTCTCCCACCGCGCCGAGCAGCTGGTCGAAGGACTCGGAGAACAGGCGGATGCCGTCAGTGGACAGCTCGTCCGTCACCGTCTTCATGGAGATGCCGGCTGCTTCCAGCTGGCGCATCGTCGCCTCCGCCCCGGGCAGGTCCTCCTCCAGGCTGGGGCGCACCTTGCCGTGGTCCCGGAACGCGTCGATGGTGGCGGGCGGCATGGTGTTCACCGTGTCGCGGCCGATGAGCTCCTCCACGTAGAGCACGTCGCGCAGCTTCGGGCTCTTGGTGCTGGTGCTCGCCCAGAGCACGCGCTGCACCTTGGCGCCCTTCGCCGCGAGCGCCTTCCAGCGCGAGCTCCCGAAGACCTCCTTGAAGGTGCGGTAGGCGAGCTTCGCGTTGGCGATGGCCACCTTGCCGCTCAGTCCCTCCATCGCCTTCTGCTGCTCCGGCGTGGCGCCCGCCTTGAGCTTCTTCTCAATCTCCTTGTCCACGATGGCGTCGATGCGGCTGATGAAGAACGACGCCACGCTCGCCACGCGGCTCACGTCCCCACCGGACGCGGCGAACTTCTCCAGGCCGGAGACGTAGGCCTCGGCGATCTGCTTGTAGCGCTCCTGGCTGAAGAGCAGCGTCACGTTGACGTTGAGGCCCTCGGCGGTGAGCTGCTCGAAGGCCGGCAGGCCCGGAATGGTGCCCGGGACCTTGATCATCACGTTGGGCCGCGACAGCGTCTTCCACAGCCGCCGCGCCTCCTCCTGCGTGCCCTGCGTGTCCAGCGCCAGGCCCGGTGACACCTCCAGCGACGCGTAGCCGTCCTGGCCCTTCGTCGCGTCGTACACGGGCTTGAGGATGTCCGCGGCGCCCTGCACGTCGCGCACGGCGAGCTGCTCATAGAGGTCGTTGCCGGAGAGGCCCTTGCCCTTCGCCGCGTCGAAGAGGTCCTGGTAATCGTCACTGCCCGACACGGCCTTCTGGAAGATGGTCGGGTTGGAGGTGAGCCCCTTGAGCCCGTCCTCGTCGATGAACTTCTTCAGCGTGCCCTTGGTGATGTAGCTGCGCTGGAGGTTGTCCACCCAGACGGATTGGCCGAACTCGGCGAGCTGTCGCAGCGGATTCATGGATTCTCCCGGCGGGGGCGCGAGGCTCCCAGATGGCGTTGCTTCAAGTTGCGCATGCCCTGCCGCCCACGTCCGGCCGGGCGGGCAGGCACTCGCGGATTCTGCCTGTGAACAGGGCCGGCGGGGGGCAACGCTTCTCGCAGGCCGGGGCAGTCAACACAGTAGCGGGGGCACACCCCTGGCCCCCCAACCCGGGAGCGAAACGATGGCGGACACCTTGGCGGACCTCGCGGCGCAGCTGCGCATCGACAGCATCCGCTGCACCACGGCGGCGGGCTCGGGCCACCCCAGCTCGTCCATGTCCGCGGCGGACATCATGGCCGTGCTGTTCCAGAAGTACCTGCGCTTCGACTTCCAACAGCCGAAGGCCCCCAACAACGACCGCTTCGTGCTCTCCAAGGGCCACGCCTGCCCGGTCCTCTACTCCGCCTTCAAGGCAGCGGGCGCCATCGACGACCGGGAATTGCTCTCGCTGCGCAAGTTCGGCAGCCGGCTGGAGGGGCACCCGAACCCGCACGTGCTGCCGCTCGTGGACGTGGCCACCGGGTCGCTGGGGCAGGGGCTGGCCGTGGGCGTGGGAATGGCGCTCGGCGCGAGGATGGATGGACTGCCCTTCCGCACCTACGTGCTCATGGGCGACAGCGAGACAGCGGAGGGCTCCGTGTGGGAGGCGTTCGACAAGGCCGGCCACTATGGGCTCGACAACCTGTGCGCCATCATCGACGTGAACCGGCTGGGGCAGAGCCGTGAGACGGAGCTGGGCTGGAACCTGGATGCCTACGCGGCCCGCGCCCGAGCCTTCGGGTGGAACGCCGTCACGCTGGACGGCCATGACCTGGGCGCCATCGACCGGGCCTTCGCCGAAGCCCAGGCGAAGAAGGGTCAGCCCACCTGCCTCATCTGCAAGACGGAGAAGGGGCACGGCTCCTCGCTCATCGCCAACCAGGACGGCTGGCACGGCAAGCCGCTGCCGGAGGACAAGGCACAGGACGCCATCCGCGAGCTGGGCGGAGAGCGCAACGTCCGCGTCCAGGTGAAGAAGCCGGAGGCGCTGAAGGCCACCGTCCAGGACAAGGCCTCGCCGTTGCAGCTGCCCACGTATGAGGTCGGCCAGAAGGAGGCCACGCGCAAGGCGTATGGCGACGCGCTCCTGGCGCTGGGCAACGCCCGGCCGGACGTGGTGGCGCTGGACGCGGAGGTGTCCAACTCCACGTACTCGAACGAGTTCCAGAAGGCGCACCCGAAGCGCTACTTCGAGATGTTCATCGCGGAGCAGAACATGGTGTCCAGCGCGGTGGGCATGGCGGTGCTGGGCAAGAAGGCCTTCGTCAGCACCTTCGCGGCCTTCCTGTCGCGCGCCTACGACCAGGTGCGCATGGCGGCCATCTCCAACGCCACGGTGCACCTGTGCGGCAGCCACGCAGGCGTGTCCATTGGAGAGGACGGACCGTCGCAGATGGCGCTGGAAGACCTGGCGATGATGCGCGCGGTGGGCGGCAGCACGGTGCTCTACCCGAGCGACGCGAACCAGACCGCGAAGCTCCTGGCGCAGGTGCTGGAGCGCCAGGGCATCACCTACCTGCGCAGCACGCGTGAGAAGACGCCGGTGCTCTACCCCGCGACGGAGGACTTCCCCATTGGCGGCAGCAAGGTGGTGCGCCAGTCCGATGAGGACGTGGCGACGGTGGTGGCCGCCGGCATCACGCTGCACGAAGCGCTCAAGGCCTACGAGGCGCTGAAGAAGGACGGCATCGCGGTGCGCGTCGTCGACCTGTACTCCGTGAAGCCGGTGGACGCGAAGACGCTGCGCAAGGCCGCGCGAGAGACGCTGGGGCGGCTCATCGTGGTGGAGGACCACTGGGCGGAAGGGGGCCTGGCGGACGCGGTGCTGGAGGCCTTCACTGGTGAGCGCGAGCGGCTGCCCATCGTGGTGCGGCTCGCGGTGACGAAGATGCCCGGCTCCGGCAAGCCCGCGGAGCTGCTGAACGCCGCGGGCATCGACGCGGAGCACATCGTGGAGGCCGTCACCTCGCTGAGGGAGGAGACGACGGCCCGGGGCGGGGACGGCCAGGGCAAGCCGCCCGAGAACGCCTGGGGCCACACGAACGCGTAGCCCCGGGTGTCTGTCTTCTCAGGGCTTCGGATCCAGCCGCTCGGCCGCGCGCGCCGCACCCATGGAGCGCGCGTAGTCCAGCGCGGTGCGCTTGTCAGCGTCCCGGACCCGGTGGTCCGCGCCGCGCTGGATCAGCAGCTCCATCATCTCCAGCTTGTCGAACATGGCCGCGAACATCAGCGGCGTGCGGCCATCCGGGCCCGCGCCGTCCACGTCCGCGCCCGCCTCCAGGAGCACCGTGGCGATGGCCTCGTTGCCCTTGAAGGCCGCGCCAGCCAGGGGTGTCTGGCCCGCGTCGTTGGGCTGCTCCGGATCCGCGCCGCGCTCCAGCAGCAGGCGCGTCGCGTCCACGTGGCCGTAATAGCTGGCCAGCATCAGCAGGGAGTCGCCCCGCTCGTTGCGAACGCTGACGGGAAGCCCGGCGTCGAGCAGCTCGCGCAGCTTCCCGGCGTCCCCCGAGCGGACCAGCGTGAAGGCGTCCCTCACGGCGGCGTCGGCATCCGAGGGCGGAGTAGCGTTCTTCGGGTCGTTCGTGGGGCTCATGGTCGGTGTTCCTTCCTCGTAGGACATCCCTGACGTGTCGACTTCCCGGGGCGCGGCGGTCAGGGAGTGTAGAGCTCGGCTGCGTTGGAGTCGAAGCTCCCCGACACGACAAGGCCCCTGCCGTCGAACAGCAGCGTCGCCGTGTTGAGCGCAAAGCGCGGGACGATTGTGGGCGCGGTGGGCGTCCAGGTGCCCGTGGCCGGGTCGTACAGCGCCGCGGAGTCCGAATACACGGCGAGCGCCTTCCCATTGAGCAGCACCGTCACCGGGCCCTGGAACGATGTGGACGGTGAGCCCGTGAGGCTCCAGGTGCCCGTGGCCGGGTCGTACAGCTCCGCAGTGTCCCCCTCCAAGTCGAGCACCCGCCCATCCAGCAGCAACACCGGCCAGCCGCCGATGGGGATGACAGGAGCGCCCGTGGGATTCCAGGTGCCCGTGGCCGGGTCGTACAGCTCCGCAGTGGCGCCCTCCACGGCGAGCACCCTGCCGTCCTGCAGACGCGGCGCCGAGCTCGCCTCACGACTCATGGCCAGGGAGCCGGTCGCGCTCCAGGTCCCCGACGCAGGGTCATAGAGCTCCGCCGACAGTCCACTCTGAACGAGCACCTGGCCATCGAGAAGGAGTGTCGCGGTCTGGCCGGTGCGGGGTTCCGTCATGGAGCCCGTGGGACTCCAGGTGCCCGTGGCCGGGTCGTACAGTTCCGCCGTTCGCAGGGTGAAGAACTCATCCATTCCACCCGCGACGAGCACCTTGCCGTTGAGGAGCAGTGTCGCCGTGTGGCCGTAGCGGCATTCGAGCATGGAGCCGGTCGCGCTCCAGGTATTCGAGGCCGGGTCATACAGCTCCGCCGTGTTGTTGCACTGGCCTCTTTGCGCTTCGCTGCCGCCCGCGACGAGTACCCTGCCGTCCTGCAGCCGCGTCGCCGTGCTGAACAGGCGAAGACTGCCTCCAACCATGGGCCCCGTCAGGGCCCACGTCCCCGGAACGGAACAGCCTGGCAGTCCCGTCACGGTGAAGCTCCGGGTGGCCGTGAGGCCGAAGGCATTCGTCACGGTGACGGTGATGGACGGGGGCGTGCCACCACTGGCGCAAGGGGGCGCCGTCCAGGTGACGCGGCTGTGCGTGGAGTCGCCGGTCGGCGTGCCCAACGTGCCGGTGCTCGCGTCCCAGGAGAAGGTGAGCGCGGAGCCCCGCGGGTCGCTGGCGGCCACCTCATAGGTGAGTACGTCGCCCGGGTTGGCGGTGTTCGAGGAGCGGTAGGAGCGGAGGATGACGGGCGCGAGGTGGGTGGTGGGGGGCGTGCTGGTGACGCACAGGGCGACGGTGCCTGTGTTGTGCCCTCCGCGCCCGTCGGACACGGCGACGGTCAGGCGGCAGTTGTTGCAGGCTTCGGCCGGTGCGAGCGAAGGCGTGAATTGAGTGAAGTCGGAGGACGTGTCGCTGAAGGTCCCCGCGCACGACGCGCTCCAGGCGTAGGAGAGGTTGTCACCGTCCAGGTCCATGGCAAGCGCGGAGAGCGTCGTCGGCTGGCCCACGACCAGCCGCGTCGCGGTCGCGGTGATGGAGGTCACCTGGGGAGCGCTGTTGAAGGAGATGGACAGTTCGGCCTCGCCTTCCCCTTCGGGCAGGACGTTGACGACCAGGAGGGCGCTGGAGGCCAGGCCGCGTGAGTCCGTCACCGTCAACGTGAGCGTTTGAATGCCGGTGGTGGCGGGAGCCGTCCACGAGGTGAAGGGCTCGGAGGTGGAGGAGAACGTGCCCGCGGTGGCGCTCCATGCGTAGCTGAGCGTGTCGTCCGGGTTCGGGTCATGCGCGGAGGAGAACAGGGAGACGGTGCCGCCAGCCGCCACGGTGCTTGGGTTCGCCGCCACGAAGTCGATGATGGGCGCTTCGTTCTCGAAGGGCGGCGGCGGGTCGATTTGTTGGAGGGTGATGGCGACGAGGGTCGTCTGGTCCGCGAGGATGGTGATGCCGGAGGCGAAGCCCTCGAAGCGCAACGCGCCCCCGGCATCGAAGGCCTGCGCCAGGAAGGTGCGGTCGGCGCCCGCCGGAATGTTGCCAATGATTCCGCCCCACACCCCGTTCGTTGGCGCGAGCTCCACCGACACGGAGGGGATGTCCGCTCCCCCAGAGGTGACGACGACGCGGGTGATGCCGGATGCGAGGGATTGGGGCACGGCGACCGTGAAGCGCGCCGTCCCCGCATCCCCCGATAAAGCGCCGCAGCCCACGAACAGCGCGGCCACGAGCACCAGCATCAGGTGCCTGTCTGCTTTCTTCATGGGCGTCCCCTCTTGGTCGCGATAGCGATTGGGCGGACTATCCGGGATGGAAGGCATTGCCGCCTATGACCCGGGCAGATGGCCCACCGTCGCTTGCCGGACGACGGAGGCTCCCTGTCGTCAGAAGGAGCTGGCAGGGGCCTTCACGTCCACGGAGGGATGCCCCTCCAATTCCAAAGGGCAATCCCATCCCCGGAATCCGACAGCCATCGCGCGCTCCAGTCCCATGGCAGAGGAACGGTGGTGACGCCACGCTGGCCGCCGCTCCCAATCCGAGGTGCCGGAAATGCACGGGTCACGGTCATGGTGGAGATTGTTCCTGCTGCTGACGCTGGGAGGGCCACTGGCGTGCGAAGTCGCTCCTGCCCCGGGAGTGTTGTCATTGAAGTCTCCCGCGAGCGGAGACACGGATGAAGCGAAGTCGCCGGAGACGACCGAATCCCTCCAGGCCTCGGCCATCTTCGAGGCCACGCTGCGCGAGGAGACCCCGTCGGCGTCCGGCCGGCTGAAGCCCGTGGAGCGGCTCGGCAAGCTGCTCTTCTTCGATCGCCGGCTCTCCGAGCCCATGGGCCAGGCCTGTGCCGTCTGTCATGGCCCCGAGGTGGGCTGGACAGGCCCCAGCCTGCTCATCAACCTCACCGGCTCTGTCTATGAAGGCGCCGTGCGGGGGCGCTTTGGCAATCGCAAGCCGCCCTCGTCCGCCTATGCCACGCAGGCTCCCATCCTCCACCTGGTGACGCCAGGACAGGCCGACTTCGTGGGCGGCAACTTCTGGGACGGCCGCGCCACCGGCGAGGAGCTGGGCAACCCCGCCGCGGATCAGGCGCAGGGCCCCTTCCTCAACCCAGTGGAGCAGAACAACCCCAGCGAGGCCGCGGTGGTGGCCAAGGTCTGCGGCGGCCCTTACGGCGACCTCTTCCGGGCCGTCTGGGGCGCCCGCATCTGCGGCGACGTGCCGCGCGCGTATGACAACATCGCGAGGTCCATCGCCGCGTACGAGGGCTCTCGCGAGGTGAACGCCTTCTCCTCGAAGTACGACGCCTACCTCGCGGGCCGCGCGCGGCTCTCTTCGCAGGAGCAGTGGGGCCTGAAGCTCTTCGAGGGCAAGGCCCAATGTGACAACTGCCACACGAGCCAGCGCGGCCCGGGCGGCGAGCCGCCGCTCTTCACCGACTACACCTTCGAGAACCTGGGCGTGCCGCGCAACCTGCTCAATCCCTGGTACTGGCAGCTCCAGTTCAACCCGGATGGACCCTTCTGGATCGACCCGGGCCTGGGGGGTTTCCTCCAGACGCGCCAGGACTACGCGCCCTTTGCGCGCGCCAACCTGGGCAAGGTCAAGGTTCCCACCCTGCGCAACGTGGACAAGCGCCCCTTCCCTGGCTTCACCAAGGCCTATGCCCACAACGGCTACTTCAAGAGCCTGGAGTCCATCGTCCACTTCTACAACACGCGTGACGTGCTGCCGGTCTGCACGGGGAGCGCGTCTGGGATTCCTGGCGTGGACTGCTGGCCCATGCCGGAGGTGGGGCTGAACATCAACACGCGGGAGCTGGGCAACCTGGGCCTGTCACCCCAGGAGGAGCAGGCCATCGTCGCCTTCCTGCGCACGCTCTCGGACGGCTACTTCCAGTGACAGGGAGGCTCATCGCGCGCTGCGCTGCTGGCGGCCGAAGCGCTGCGCACCCTCGCGGGGACGCTGCGCTCCGTGTGGCTGGGACGGGGAGGGCGAAGGTCAGCGCAAGGCCTTCTGCGAAGTGACGATGCCGTCCGCGTCCGCGTAGAGGTGGTGACCGGGGACGAAGGTGACGCCGGCGAAGCGCACCTCCACGTCGCGCTGGCCCTCGTTGCGCTTGCCGCTCTTGAGTGGGTGGGTCCCCAGCGCCTTCACGCCGATGTCGGTGCGACCCACCTCCTCCGCGTCGCGGATGCAGCCATTGACCACCACGCCCGCCCATCCGTTCTTCTGACCCAGGGCCGCGAGCACGTCACCCACGAGCGCGCAGCGGCGGCTGCCTCCGCCATCCACCACCAGCACGCGGCCCAGGCCGGGTTCCTCCAATGCCTTGCGCACGAGGGAGTTGTCCTCCGGCGCGCGCACGGTGCTGATGGGTCCGAAGAAACTCCGGCGCCCGCCGTAGTTCAGGAATCCCGGCTCCGCGACCTGGAATTGCGGAGTTCCCGAGTGGGCGTCACAGAGGTCGGTGGTCTTGATGTCAGGGGCGTCGCTCATGATCCGTAAGATGCACGCGCCGGCCGGGTGTGGCTGTGATTGCGCGTGCGGGTCCGCTCGTCTTGACCGTGCAATGTTCGAAATCCTATCGTCAGCGCCTTTCTGAGGGGGAAGTCCATGCAAGGGTTGAAGTGGTTCGTGAGCGCGATTGCGTTGCTGGCGCTTGCGTGTGGTGAGGTGTCTGAATCGTCCACGCCCGTGATTCGCGAGGGCGAGGGACTGCTGGAGCTACCGCTGGTGTCGACGTCGGCGGGGCGCAGCTACAAGCTGGTGGGCGCGACGTTCGCCATCACGGGGCCGCAGAACGCGACCATCACGGACACGTCCGCGGACTCCGTGAGCCTGGCGCTCATGGCGGGGGCGTATTCCATCCAGATGAACGGTGAATGGCACGTGGAGCGCACGGACGCGCCGGGCGTCACGGTGCCCGTCACGCTGGTGTCGCCGAACCCCATGTCGTTCACCCTGGACGAGGGCGAGACGCGCCCGGTGCGCTTCCTGTTCAAGGTGCCGGGAGCCGCCACGGCGGACGTGGGCATTGGCGTGGACTCGGGCGGGTGGATTTCCGGAATCATCCAGGTCGAGCAGGACGGGCCGGGATCCTCGGGTGGCATCTTCGCGGAGTTGCGCGGGAAGAGCATTCCCTTCGTCATCAGCTACGAGTCCGCGACGGTGACGCGGTCGATTGAGTACGGCCGCAAGCGCGTCACCATCCAGACCACTCCTGTCACCTTCCAGCTGGGGGGCTCGATTGGTGCGGCCATCCAGCAGCAGTTCGTTGCCGCACTCCAGGGCCAGTCGATGAACTTCTTCATGGAGGCCGAGTATTCGTACGGAGTCATCGTGGAGTCGCTCCGGCTGGTGAACGTGGAGCGGGGCATCGAGTTCTACTTCAGCCCGAGCATGCCTGGCCTGAGCCTGGACGCGGACGGTTATCCGCTTCTTCAGTCCGTGGCCATTGAAGGGGGCTTCGCGACCTTCAGCATCCCGAACTCGGGGAGCGGCGCCGGTCACTTCACCAGCGGGACGTTCTCGCCGCAGTAGCACCCACCGCCGCGCGCCGTTCCTCGCTGGAACAGCGCGCGGTCCCTGAGGCCGTGTTGGAGGCGCGGCTTCAGGGCGCGAAGGGGGGACTCTCGTAGCCCACGGTGCCGGTGTTGCCGTCGTAGGTGTTGGCGCTCGGGGTGAAGGTGGAGTTCTTGAAGACGAAGACGCCCCATCCCGTGCCCTGTGACACGAGCGAGTCGGAGAGCTGCAACCGGCCCCGGCCCGCGCTGCCGCCCAGGACGATGTTGCCCTGGATGTCGCCCGCGTTCGTGAAGGCGTCGCAGCAGAAGGGGTCCGAGCCGCCGTGGCTCACCCTCGCGTGGGCGATGACGTTGTTCGCGTCCAGGGAGCGGATGGCGATGCCCTTCCAGGAGCCCGGCGTCTCCGTCCGGCCCGTGAACACGATGGGGTCCGCCGCAGTGCCCCGCGCCACCAGGGAGCCCGTCTCCGTGATGCGGAGCCCGGACTTCGCCTCGAATTGGAGACGCACCCCTGGCTCCACGGTGAGCGCGCCCGCGTACTCCACGGTCGTGTCCGGGATGCCGGTGGAGACGCCGTAGGGCACGTCCAGCTTGTGCAACGTCTGGGCTATCGCCAGGTCACCCTCCGGCGCCGCCAGCAGGTGGACGGTGTTGTCGCCGTTGGCCGCCGGGTGGGTGGCGCTGTTGCCGGAGTAGACGGTCGTTCCATCCAGCGCGCTCGCGATGGACAGGCTCACGGTCGCGGGCGCGCCCAGGTTCCCCCGGAAGAGGTTCTTCGAGAAGCCCGGCAGCCGCGCCCGGTTGAAGGCGAAGAGGCCCAGCGTCCCGCTCTTCTCCACCGTGGTGTTCGCGATGCGCACCTGGCTGACGGAGTCCTGGAGCAGCGAGCCCACCACCACGGCGGCCCGGACCTCCAGGCTGCCAGCGGGGCCATGGAAGTAGTCACAGCAGAAGGCGTCCTCGCTGCCCGCGTAGGAGATGACCACGTGCTCCAGCACGTTCGCGGAGGTGTTGGATTTGAACGCGAGCCCCTTCCAGAAGCCCGGCGTGGCCGTCGTCCCCGTGAAGGTGATGGGCGCGGCCTCCGTGCCCACCGCGTTGAGGGACCCCGTGGGCATGATGAGCAGGCCCGCGTCCGGCCCGAAGCGCACCACCGTGCCCGGCGCCAGGGTGAGGGCCCCACTCACCTCCACCACGCCCGTCACCGCGTAGGTGCACTGCTGCGTGCCCGGCTCCCAGGTCGTCGCGGTGGTGAGGTTTCCGGAGATGTTCCGGACGCAGGGGCCGCCGGGCCCGGGGCCGTCGCCGGGGTCATCCTCCGAACCGCCACAGGCGGCCAGGACAGAGGCCGCCGCGAAGGGAAGGAGCCGCGGGAAGCGAAGCAGGTGTTGCAGCATGGGGGTCCCCCTGAACAAGCCAGCGGCGAAAGCCGCCTGCAGGGGGAGTACGCCGGGCCGCACGCATATTCTGGGCTCGGAGGAAAACGCCTCCGGAGGGCACTTCCGGCTCGCTAGACTCCGGTGGATGACCGACCGAAACGCGGGCGACCCGACGCTGGACGTGCTGTTCCAGAACAACCGCGAGTGGGCCGCCTCCATGGTGGAGAAGGACGCCGACTTCTTCCGGAAGATGGCCAGCCGCCAGTCGCCCGAGTACCTGTGGATTGGCTGCTCCGACAGCCGCCTGCCACCCAATCAAATCGTCAACCTGATGCCCGGGGACCTGTTCGTCCACCGCAACATCGCGAACGTCGTCGTGCACACCGACCTCAACGCGCTGTCGGTGTTGCAGTTCGCCATCGACCTCTTGCGCGTGCGGCACATCATCGTCTGTGGCCACTACGGCTGCTCCGGCGTGCGCGCGGCGATGGAGCGCAAGCGGGTGGGGCTGGCGGACAACTGGCTGCGCCACGTGCAGGACGTGCACCAGAAGCACGAGCGGCTCCTGCCTGAATCACTCCCGCCCCATGAGCGGCACGACCGGTTGGGCGAGCTGAACGTCCTGGAGCAGGTGCAGAACGTGTGTCAGACGACCATCGTGCAGGATGCGTGGGAGCGCGGACAGCCGCTCACCGTGCACGGGTGGGTCTACAGCGTGGACGACGGCCTCGTCCATGACCTGGGCCTCACGCTCAGCGGCCCGGACGAGCTGGCAGCGAAGCTGCCCTCAAGCCTCGCGCGCTACGCGGCGGCACGGTAGGCGCACCGCCGCGAGCCCGTCCGCTCAAGGCCGGATGGCGACCTTGAGCACTCCGTCCTTGCGCTGGCTGAACAGCTCATACGCTTCTCGGATGTCCTTGAGCTGGAAGCGGTGGGTGAACAGCGGCGTGAGGTCCACGCGCTTCGCGCGCACCACCTCCATCAGGCGCCGCATGCGCTCCTTGCCGCCAGGGCAGAGCGTGGTGACGATGCGGTGGTCCCCCAGGCCCGCCGCGAAGGCGTCGTAGGGCATTTGCAGCTTCCCGGAGTACACGCCCAGGCTGGACAGCGTGCCGCCGGGGTTGAGCGTGCGCAGCGCGCTCTCGAAGGTCTGCTGCGTGCCCAGCGCCTCGATGGCCACGTCCACGCCGCCGCCGGTGAGCCGCTTCACCTCCGCCACCACGTCCTGGTTCCGGAAGTCGAGCACCACGTCCGCGCCCAATTTCCGCGCCATGGACAGACGCGTCTCGTCCCCGTCCACGCCAATGACAAGCGACGCGCCCATGAGCCGCGCCCCCACGGTGGCGCACAGGCCGATGGGCCCCTGTGCGAACACCACCACCGCGTCCCCAATCTTCACGCCGCCAGACTCCGCGCCGCTGAAGCCCGTGGACGCGATGTCCGCCAGCAGCAGCACCTGTTCGTCCGTGAGTTCGTCTGGAATGGGCGCGAGGTTGGCCTGCGCGAAGGGCACGCGCACGTACTCCGCCTGCACGCCGTTCATCGTGTTGCCCAGGCGCCAGCCTCCCGCCGCCTCCAGGCCCTGGCCGTGGCCGCACTGGGACGCGTGCCCGGAGAGACAACCCCGGCACTGGCCGCACGGCGTGATGGCGCCCACCAGCACGCGCTGCCCCACCTGGTAGCCCGTCACGCCCGGGCCCAGTTCGTCGATGACGCCCACCATCTCATGGCCCACGGTGAGGCCGGGCTTCACCGGGTACTCGCCGCGCAGGATGTGCACGTCGGTGCCGCAGATGGTGGTGAGCGTCACCCGGACGATGGCCTCGCCCGCGCCCGCCTTCGGTCGCTCCACCTCCTCCACGCCCACCTTCTGGGTGCCTTGGAACACGGTTGCCTTCATGGCTCACCTCGTCTGTCTTTCAGGCGCGCGGCATGCGCACCGTCACCGCGGGGCGGTCGCTGCGGGCCATCACCTGCTGCGCCACCGAACCGAGCACCATCCGGCTCACTCCCGTGCGGCCGTGCGTGCCCATGCACACCAGGTCCACGCAGTGGCGTTCGGCCGCCTGGGTGATGACCGCCGCGATGTCGTCGCCCTTGAGCACCGACAGCTCGACCTTGTGGCTGCCGTCATGCTCCGGGGACGGTACGCGCAGCTCCAGTTGATGCCGCGCCGCCTGGAGCTCCTCGGGCGTCGCCTTCGCGGGCTCCACGTGCAGCAGGTGCACGGTGCCGCCCGGTGGCGTGATGGCGAAGGCGTAGGCGATGGCACGGTCGCCGGCCTCGCCGAAGTCCGTGGTCGCGAGCACCGAGCGCACCCGGGGAGGCTCCTGCTCCAGCCCCTGCTCCGCCGCGCGCACCGGCACGCTGACCACCGACATGGGCGCCAGCCTCCGCGCGGATTGGGACACGCTCCACAGCTTCGCGAGCGCCTTGCGCTGGTGCGTGCCCACCACCAGCAGGTCCACCTGCTCCTCCGTGGCCAGGGCGATGAGGTGGTCCGCGATGCGGCCCAGCCCCGGCTCCAGCCGCGAGCGCACCGGGAGGCCCGCGGCGCGCAGGGGCTCCAGCAGCGAGTCGGACTCGCGCTCCAGCGCCTCCCGCAGCTCCGGGGACATGTCCTTGTAGCTGTGCGGATGCACCAGCCCCAGCCGCTCCGCCTCGCTGCCCACCCAGACGATGCGGCCTCCCACGACCTCCACGGGGCCGACCTTCGCGAGCCTCTTCACCCATTCCCGGGCGAGCTCGAAGGGCCTGGAGCGGTCCACGCCCAGCATGACCCGCAAGGGGCGCTCGCCGCGCGCCCAGGCCTCCAGTCCCGAGCCCTCGCGGACCACCAGCAAGGGGACCTCCAGCAGTTGGGCCATCCGGTCGAGCGTGCCCCCCAGGCCCCGGAAGGGCGTGTCCTCGCGCGGCGCCCCGGCCACCACCCACTGGAAGCCGCGCTTCGCCACCAGGTCCCGCAGCTCCTCTTCGGGCTCTCCCGTGAGGAGCACGGAGTCGACCTGGACGCCGGTGGCCCGCAGCCGGTCGCATTCGTCGCGCAGCGTGGATTGGGCGGTTTCGCAGATGGCGTCCCCGAAGGTCCGCACCAGGTTCCCGGTCAGGACGTGCACGATGCAGAGCGGGACGTTCATCCGCCGTGCGAGCAGCGCCGCCGTGTCGCAGGCGCGCCGGGCGTCATCCGAGAAATTGGTCGCGCAGGCGATGGTCATGGCCCCTCCTTGCAGTCACCTCTCCACGTTAGTCACCGCGCAGGCGCGGCACGTCCCACGCGGAGGCAGCGGACGCGGCGCACGCCAGGTAGCTCTCGATGGGCGCTCGGGGGGCTTCAACGCGTTGCCGACGCCCATGCAGGACCCCAGCTTCTTCCGGGGGCGTCATGCGAGTCCTGGTTCCGGTCGAACGCCTGCCTCATGGCTGGGAAGACGTGCGCGGCCTGGAGGCAGAAGAGGTGTTGGCGCGTCGCGCGCGTTACGGCCGCAATGACGTGCGAGGTCGGCCTCGCCGCTCCGCGCTCCAGAGCCTGCGCGAGGCCGGAGGCGATCCGATGCTCTGGTTCCTCGTGGGCACGAGCACCCTCTACTTCGCCCTGGGCGAGTATGTGAATGGCCTGGTGATGCTGTTGGCGCTCGTGCCGCTGCTTGGGATGGACGTCTTCCTGCACCACCGGACCCAGGCCTCCACCGAGGGCCTGCGTGGGCGCCTGGCCGAGCGCGCCACGGTGTCGCGCGACGGCCATGAAGCGGAGGTGCCGGCGGAGGACGTGGTGCCGGGAGACCTCCTGCGCGTGGAGGCGGGCAGCACGTTCCCCGCGGACGGCCTGGTCGTGCGGGGGCAGGGCCTGCAGGCCGAGGAGTCCTCGCTCACCGGCGAGTCACTGCCTGTGCGCAAGCGGCCGTTGGAGCGCCTCCCGCCCGGAGCGGAGCCGGCGGTGGAGGTGGTGCATTGGGGGCTCGCGGGGACGCGGCTGCTCACCGGGACGGCCTGGGTGCGCGTCGTCCTCACCGGCCCGGAGACGCTGTACGGGAGCATCGTCCGCTCGGCGGGGCAGGAGGCCCGGGCACGCACGCCGCTCCAGCACGCGGTGGCGCACCTGGTGGCGGTGCTGGTGGGCGTGGCGGCGGCGCTCTGCGCGGTGCTGGCGCTGGTCCGCCTGCGCCAGGGGTTCGGGTGGCTGGACGCGCTCCTGAGCGCGGCGACGCTCGGCGTGGCGGCGCTGCCCGAGGAGTTCCCGGTGGCCCTCACGTTCTTCCTGGGCGCGGGGGTGTACCGGCTGGCCCGGCGGCAGGCGCTGGTGCGGCAGGCCGTCTCGGTCGAGAACATCGGCCGCGTGAGCTGCGTCTGCTCGGACAAGACGGGCACGCTGACCGAGGGGCTCCTGCGGGTGACCCGGCTGCTGCCGTCACCCGGGACCTCGCCGCGGGCGCTGCTGCGGACCGCGGTGCTGGCCTCGCGGGAGGAGGGGAGGGATCCGCTGGACGTGGCGCTGCTGGAGGCGGGAGCGCGGGACCTGCCGGAGCTGCCCGCTCCCACCCGTGAGGCCACCTTCCCCTTCACCGAGGACCGTCAACGTGAGACGGCGGTGGTGCGGCAGGGGCCCGGGACGCTGCTCGCCGCGGTGAAGGGCGCGCCCGAGCGGGTGCTGGGCCTGTGCACCTTGTCCGAGGACGCCCGGCGGGAGTGGGCGCTCCGCCTGGACGCGCTCGCGCGCGAGGGCCTCAAGGTCATCGCGTGCGCGAGCCGGACGCTGGACGCGGCGCACTGGCATGGCGGCGAACCGGATCGGGGCTTCGACTTCCTGGGGCTCGTGGCGTGCGAGGACCCGGTGCGCGCGGGGGTGGAGGCGGCGGTGCGGGAGTGCCGCGACGCGGGGCTGCGCACGGTGATGGTGACGGGGGACCACCCCCGGACGGCGCTCGCGATCGCCGGGCGGCTGGGGCTGGGGGGCGAACATCCGGTGGTGCTCACGGGAGAGGCCCTGGAGGCGCGGCTGGCCGACACGGGCAGGGTGCCGCCCGTGGACGTGGTGGCGCGCGCGCTGCCCGCCCAGAAGTACGCGCTGGTGAAGGCGCTCCGGAGACAGGGCGAGGTGGTGGCCGCCACGGGGGACGGGGTGAACGACGTGCCGGCGCTCCAGGCCGCGGACGTGGGCATCGCCATGGGGGAGCGGGGGACGCGGAGCGCTCGCGAGGCGTCCTCCATCGTGCTGCTGAACGACGACTTCGGCACGCTGGTGCGCGCCATCGCGGAGGGCCGGCAGCTCTTCTCCAACCTCCAGCGCTGCTTCCTCTACCTGCTGCTCATCCACATCCCGCTGGTCGGCACGGCGGCGCTGGTGCCGCTCTGGGGTAAGTCGCTCCTGTACCTGCCCATCCACATCGTGTGGCTGGAGCTCATCATCCACCCCACCGCGATGCTGGCCTTCCAGGCGGCCGCGAAGCCCGGGCGGCTCACCCCGCTGCGCGCGAGGCCCGCCGCGCGCTTCTTCTCCTGGCGGGAGTGGACCCTGCTCACGGCGGTGGGCGGGCTGATGGCGTGCGGGCTCGTCTGGGCCCATGCGCGATGTCTGTCGGAAGGGCACGACGTCGAGCGCGCGCGGGCGGTGGCGATGGCCTCGCTCACGCTGGCGAGCGCCACCTTCGCGGCAGTGCTCACCCGGCTGCGGACCCGCACCGCGCGGTGGGTCTGCGCCCTGTCGCTGGGGCTCTCCGTGCTGCTCATCCAGGTGCCCGCGCTGGCCGCGCTCGTGGGGCTGCACCCGCCCGGTGCTCGCGACTGGGGCCGGGTCCTCGTCGCCGTCGCCGTCGCGCTGGTGCCCCTGCTCGTCGCGGGGCCGCACGCGCGGGGCGGCCGGGGCCACCGGTGGCGAACCGGCCGGCGCGCGCCGGCCCCGGAGGCCGCATGACGCACCCGCCTCCCGCCACCCCGTCCGCGCCTTCCGCTCGGAGTGCGCCGCCATGGTTCGCGAGGGGGCTCGGGGGGGGCGTCGCCGCGGCGAGCGCGTTCGCGGTCCTGCTGGGCGTGCTCGGGGTGGGCGGCTGGGCCCTGTCGCCCACCCCGGCCCCGGACCGTCTGTCTCCCTGGGACGGATGGGGCCTGCTCTTCGCGGGAGGCGCGCTCTGGCTGCTCCGCACCCAGGCCGCGCGCAGGGGACGGCGCGCGGTGGGGCGGGGGCTGGCGACCGGCGTCGTGCTCATGGGCGTCGCGGAGATCACCCGGGATGCTCCGGGAGGCGGGCTGGGCCTGCTGCTCACGGGGCTGTCACTCTGGACGTTGCACGTGCGCACGCGCCAGGGCGGGTACCCCTCGCGGTGGCTGGCCGCCTGCGCCGCGCTGCTCGCGGTGTGGGGCCTCGTCGGAGGGGTGTACCAGGGGCACTGGTTCGGGTTGGCCCCCCTGAACACCGTGACGGGAGCCTTCAGGGCGCCGGGACTTCCCCTGTCGCTGGGACTGCTGCTGCTGTCGGGAGGGCTGCTCTCGCTCCACCCTGAGCGTGGGCTGACGGGCGTGCTGCTGCGCGAGGACCTCGGGGGGCACTCGGCGCGGCGGCTGCTGCTCGCGGTCCTGCTGCTCGTGCCCGTGGCGGGCGCCGTCCGGCTCCTGGGCGAGCGGCTGGGGCTCTACGGCACCACCGAGGGGGTCACCCTCTTCGTGCTCCTGACGATGGCGGCCTTCCTCGCGGTGGTCCTCTGGAACGCGAATGCCCTCTCCCGGCTGGACGCGAGCCGGCGGCGGGTGGAGCAGTCGCTGCGGCTGTCGGAGGCGCGCTTCGCGGGCATCGTCACCCACGCCGCGGACGCCATCATCTCCATCGACACCGGGCAGCACATCGTCCTGTTCAACGCGAGCGCCGAGCGCATCTTCGGCTACTCCACGCGGGAGGTGCTGGGCCAGCCGCTGGACATCCTCCTCCCCGAGCACCTCCGGGCCGTCCATGCGGCGCACGTGCAGCGCTTCGCGCGAGGCGCGGCGACGTCCCGGCACATGGGCGAGCGGCTGCCCATCCTCGGTCGGCGCCAGGGAGGCGAGGTGTTCCCGGCGGAGGCCAGCATCATGAAGCTGGACGTGGAGGGCGAGCAGCGGCTCACCGTCATCCTCCGGGACATCAGCGCGCGGCGGAAGGCGGAGGACCTGCTGCGCCTGAGCGAGGAGCGCTTCCGCACCTCGTTCGAGGGCGCGCCCATTGGCATGGCGCTGGCGCGACTGGATGGCCACTTCCTCCACGTGAACGCGGCGCTCTGCGCCCTGGTGGGCTACTCGCGGGACGAGCTGCTCCGCCGGTCGTTCCAGGACCTCACCGCGCCGGAGGACCTGCCGGTGGACGAGCAGAACGCCGAGCGGATGCGCCGGGGGGAGATGTCCTCCTTCCAGCGGGAGAAGCACTACGTGCGCAAGGACGGCCGCCGCATCGCCATCCTCATCTGGTGCGCGGTGGTGCGTGACGCGCGGGGCATGCCGCTCCACTTCATCTCCCAGATGCATGACATCACGGAGCGCCAGGAACTGGAGCAGGCCTGGCGCTTCCTGGCGGACGTGGGCCCGCGGCTCGCGGCGTCCCTGTCGTCCCGGACGACGCTGGCCACGGTGGCGGCGCTGGCGGTGCCAGCGCTGGCGGACTGGTGCGTGGTGGCCTGCCTGGACGCGAACGGACGCATCCAGCGGGTGGAGCACGCGGCCGCGGACGCGGGCACGCAGGAGCGGCTGCGGGCGCTGGACGCGGAGCATGGACCGGAGTTCCTCTTGCCAGCGGCCCTCATCGCCTCCGTGCAGCGCACGGGAAGGCCGGTGCTGTTGCCGGAGGCTCCCCCCGGAATGCTCGACGCGGCGACGGTGGACGCCGGGCCCCGGGAGCAGCTGCGCCAGCTGGCGCCGCGTTCGGCCCTCATCCTGCCGCTGCGCAGCCGGGAGCGGAACCTGGGCGTCATCCTCCTCGCGACGTCCAGCGCCGGGCGCCGCTACGGAGCCCGGGAGCAGGCCCAGGCCGAGGAGCTGGCCCGCCGCGCCGCGCTCGCCATCGACAATGCCAGCCTGTACGAACGGGCCGAGCAGGCCATCCGCATGCGCGAGGAGGTGCTGCGCATCGTGGCGCACGACCTGCGCGCCCCACTCAACGTCATCCAGCTCAGCGCGAGGATGCTGGAGAAGCACCCGTCCCCGGGAGACAGCGCCCGGCAGCGCCTGGAGACGCTCCAGAGGTCGGTCCAGCGGGCGAACCGGCTCATCCAGGACCTGCTGGACGTGGCCCGGATGGAAGGTGGAAACCTGTCGGTGGAGCGCAAGCCGCTGGAGGTGGCGCTGCTCATCCAGGAGGCCCTGGAGCAGCACCGGGGGCTCGCGGAGGACAGGTCCCTCCTCCTCCAGGCCCACGTGCCGGAAGGCGTGCCCCGCGTCCTGGCGGATCCGGAGCGGCTGGCGCAGATCCTCTCCAACCTCCTGGGCAACGCGCTCAAGTTCACGCCCGAGGGAGGCCGCGTGCTCCTGCGCGTCCAGCCGGAGGCGGGCCAGGTCCGCTTCCTGGTGAGCGACACGGGCCCCGGCATCGCGGCGGAGGACCGGCCGCGCATCTTCGAGCGCTTCTGGCAGGCCGGACCGAAGCGCAAGGAGGGCGCGGGGCTGGGGCTGTCCATCGTGAAGGGGTTGGTGGAGGCCCACGGCGGCCAGGTCGGCGTGGACAGCGCGCCCGGCGCGGGCAGCACGTTCTTCTTCACGCTGCCCCTGGCCGAAGGCGCCCCGGCGCACGCCGGGACGTACGCCTGAGCGCGGCCTACCGGCGCAGGGCGGACTCCAGCAGGAGCCGCCGCTCCGCCGCCGCCACGACCGCCCGGGTCGCGCCGGCGGCCGCGGGGTCCACGGAGATGGAGGTGATGCCCGCGCGGACCAGGTGCTCCGCGAAGGCGGGCCGGTTCGACGGGGCCTGGCCGCACAGGGACGACGTGATGCCCGCCTCGCGGCTGGCCCGGATGATGCGGACGATGGCGTCCAGCACCGCCGCGTCCTCTTCGTCGAAGAGCTCCGCGCACAGCTCCGAGTCCCGATCCACGCCCAGCATGAGCTGCGTGAGGTCATTGGAGCCGATGGACACGCCGGTGATGCCCATCCGCGCGTACTCGGGGATGCGGTAGACGACGGAGGGCACCTCCGCCATCACCCAGCGCTCCAGCCCGCGGTGGTGTCCCAGCGGGCTCTTCTCCACGGCCTCCAGGCACGCCTCCAGCTCCCACCGCGTCCTCACGAAGGGAATCATCAGGTGCAGGTTGGGCGTCTCCTCCCGCACGCGGGCGAGCACCTCCAGCTCCAGCCGGAACACCTCGGGCTCGCGCAGGTAGCGGTAGCAGCCCCGGAAGCCGATCATCGGGTTGGCTTCGACGGTCTCGAACTCGCCGCCGCCCTCCAGCCCCCGGAACTCGTTCGTGCGGAAGTCCGTGGTCCGGTACACCACGGGGCGGCCCCGGAAGGCGCGGGTGATGGTCAAGAGCGCCTGGGACATCCGCTCGGCGAACTCGCGGCTCTTCCCCTGGGCGATGAGCTTGCGCGGGTGCACGCCGCCCAGGGCCTCGGTGAGCATGAACTCCGCCCTCAGCAGCCCCACGCCGTCCACCGGGAGCGCCGCCGCCTCCTGGGCCTGTCCCGGCAGGGCCAGGTTCACGTAGAGCCGCGTGCCCAGAGCCTCCGGCCCGCTGGCCTCCCGGGGCTGGGGCCCTGCATGGGGGGAGGGCGGCCCCACCACCGCCACGGAGGGCGCTTCCCTGGCGCGGCCCTCGCGCACGGTGCCGGCGGCGCCATCCACGGTGACCTCCTCCCCGTCGCGCAGGACCTTCGTGGCGGTGCGCGTGCCCACCACGCAGGGCTTGCGCAGCTCGCGGCTGACGATGGCCGCGTGGCACGTCATGCCGCCGCTGTCGGTGACGACCGCCGCCGCGCGCCGCAGCGTGGGCACCCAGTCCGGAGAGGTCATGGGCGCCACGAGGATTTCACCGGCCTCCAGCTTCGAGCCCTCCCGGGCGTCACGCAGCACCCGCACGCGGCCGGAGGCCACGCCGGGAGACGCGCCCAGTCCGCTCACCCGCGCCCGGTCCGGGGACGCGCCGGGCTCCGGAGCCTTCGGGGCCTCCGGCGCGGCGGCGGACACCGTCGTCACCGGCCGCGACTGGACCAGATAGAACCGGCCGTCCTGCTCCGCCCACTCGATGTCCTGGGGCGCGCCGTAGTGCCGCTCCACGCGCAGCCCCAGCCGCGCCAGTTCCAGCACCTCCACGTCCGTGAGCACCCGCGCGTGGGCCCGCTCCGGAGGGAGCTCCTCGCGCTTCTCGTGGCCCACGCCGTCGCGCACGAGCTGGAAGGACTTCAGGCCCACGCGCGTCTCCAGCAGGCGCGGCCCCTCGCGGTCCACGACGGAGGTGTCGGGCTCCACCTGTCCACCCACGACGACCTCTCCCAGGCCGAAGGCCCCCTCGATGACGAGGTGCTCGCGGTTTCCGGTGGAGGGATCCACGGTGAACATGACGCCCGAGCGCGTCGAGTCCACCATGGCCTGCACCACCACGGCGATCTCCGGCAGCTCCGTGAGCCCCTGCGCCTTGCGGTAGGCCACCACGCGCGGGCCAAAGGCCGACGCCCAGCACGCACGCACGCGGTCGAGGAGCGCGTCATCGCCCGCCACGTTGGTGAACGACTCGTGCATGCCCGCGAAGGAGGTGGTGGCGGTGTCCTCCGCGGTGGCGGACGAGCGCACCGCCACCGCGGAGCACTCCCGCAGCCGGTGATAGGCGGCGAGGATGGAGGTGTCCAGCCAGTCGGGCAGGGGGGCCTCGAGCACGAGGCCGCGCAGGGACTCCGTGAGCTCGGCGAGCGACCGCGGGTCATCCGGATCCACGCGCTTCCACAGCTCGCGCAACCGGGCGCGCACGGGCTCCATCGCCTGATGGAAGGCGGCGGCGGTGATGACGAAGCCCGGGGGCACGGGCAGCCCGGCGCGGGTCAGCTCTCCCAGGTTGGCACCCTTGCCTCCGGCCTGGGCCACGTCCTCCCGGGACAGGGCGTCGAACCAGAGGATGGAGGGGGGCGGGGC
>NZ_RAWQ01000148.1:0-28004 GCF_003668965.1 Corallococcus sp. AB030 | reverse complement strand
GCCCCGCGCGAAGCGCCCCGCGGCCTCCGCCCGCCCGGGGACCGCCCGGCAGACAACTCCGGAAAACCCGCAAGCTCTGGACGAAGAAGTCGAGGAGACCGTCCAGGACCCGGACGCCCTGGAGCCGGACCTGACGGAATTGAACGAAGCGGAGGCGGAAATCGAGGAGTCCCCGGCTCCCGCCCGCGCCGCCCGGCCCGCGGCCCTGGTGCGCGCGGAGAGCAGCAGCGCCCTCACCAACCGGGACCCGCTCCAGGCCTACATGGCCGAGGTGACGAAGCACCCCCTGCTCACCCGGGAGGAGGAGCACCAGCTGGCCAAGGAGTACCAGGCCTCGGGGAACGTGCGGGCGGCCTACCGCCTGGTGGCCTCCAACCTGAGACTCGTGGTGAAACTGGCCCACGAGTACCACCGCAACCCCCTGTCCCTGCTGGACCTGGTGCAGGAGGGCAACATCGGGCTGATGCAGGCAGTGAAGAAGTACGACCCGGACCGGGGCGTGAAGCTCAGCTCCTACGCCGCCTGGTGGATCCGCGCGTACATCCTCCGCTACATCATGGACAACTGGAAGATGGTGAAGCTGGGGACCACCGAGGCCCAGCGGAAGCTCTTCTTCAAGCTGCGCCAGGAGCAGGAGAAGCTCATCTCCCAGGGCTTCGAGGCCAGCCCGCGCCTGTTGGCGGAGCGCCTCAACGTCACCGAGCAGGACGTGGTGGAGATGGACCAGCGGCTGGGGCACGACGAGGTGTCCATCGACGCGCCGCTGGGCAACGACGGGGACTCGGGCTCCACCCGGGCGGACCGCTACCTGCCGTCCAGCGCGGTGCCCGCCGACGAGCGCCTGGGCAGCGAGCAGCTCAAGGCCCTCTTCCGGGAGAACCTGGCCGCCTTCGCCCAGACGCTGGAGGGCAAGGAGCGCTACATCTTCGAGCACCGCCTCACCGCGGACGAGCCGCTCACGCTCCAGGACATTGGCGACAAGTACGGCGTCAGCCGCGAGCGCGCCCGGCAGATTGAGGCGGCCCTCATCAACCGGATGCGTGAGTTCATGCGCGAACGCATCCCGGACTTCGACATGGTGGCGGTACCCAAGGGCTGACGCAGTGGGGAAGGGTGGGGGCACGGGGCGCGAAGGGGCCGCGCTAGGATGGCGGCCTTCACCCCACTGCTTCCCGTCCGGGAGGTCGTCCCCATGCGCCACCTGCTTCGCGCGGTCCTGACCGCGTCCGTCGTCATCGTCACCGGTTGTGCCGGCCACCAGCGCGACAACTACGTCCGCGACCGCGCGGCCACCGTGGCTTACGAGCAGCCGCTCGCGCAGCTGTGGCCGGAGGTGAAGGCCATCATGGACGAGCGCGGCTATTCGTGGCGCGAACTGCCCAACCAGTTCGTGCTGGAGACGGAGTGGCTGGACTCCGGCGGCGGCACGTTGGGGCCCACGTCCTCCACGCGCTACCTCATCGAAGGGGTCACCCTGGCGGATGGCCGGGCCGTGCTGCGCGCGCTGCGCTCCGACCGCGTGCAGCAGTCCGTGGGCGTCAGCTATGCCACCGACAAGGGCACCGGCAACCCGGCCACCGGCGGCCTGGCGGACCCCAACGGCGTGGGCCGAAGCACCAGCGGCCTGGCCCCGGAGCAGAAGGCCAGCTACCGCGACCTGGACCTGGAGCTGGAGTTCTTCCGCAAGCTCAACCCGAAGGGAGCCACGGCCCTGGAGGCCGAAGCGTCCGCGAAGTACCCGTAGGCCCTTCGCGGAACCGCTACGCCCCCCCGGCCTACTTCCAGGGCCGGGAGATGACGCAGGCGTTGATGCCGCCCACGCCCATGGACAGCTTGCCCGAGCACCCCTCGGGCGCCGCCTCTCCCTGATTGAAGACGAAGCGGCCGTGCACCTTGGCGATCTGCTTGTTGAGCTCCGGCGCGGCCAGCGGCGTGGGGTACACCTTGCCGGCCTCCGCGCCCAGGTACTGCGCGGTGAGCTCCCAGCCGCCGCCCGCGGACATGCCGTGGCCGAAGGTGCCCTTGCGCGCGGTAATCAGCACGGACTCCGGCAGCACGTCGCGCAGGGTCTGCACCTCCAGGAAGTCGCCCGGGGTGGCGGTGGCGTGCAGGTCCCAGCTGCCCACGTCCTGCGGCTGACAGCCGGCGGCGCCCAGCGCCTCGCGGATGGCCAGGGTGGGGCCTTCCTTGGACGGGGTGATGATGTGGTCCGCGTCCGCGGTGACGCCCACGGCGACGGGCTCCAGGCCCAGCGCCTTGAAGCCCTTCTGGGTGAAGTGCTCGTAGTCGCCCACCACCCACACCACCGCGCCTCCGGCGATGTGCGTGCCGCGCAGCGCGGTGAGGGGCTTGGACACGGCGGCGTCCGCGGAGATGACGCGCGCGTTGTAGAAGCCGCCCACCACCAGCGGGTTGGGCGCCGCGTCCGTCATGCCCAGCACCACGGCCTTGGCTTCACCCAGGCGGATGGAGTTCATGGCCAGCTTCAGGCCGTAGCCGAAGGACGAGCACGCGGCCACCGGCGCGAACGTCATGCCGGTGATCTGCCCCAGCATGGAGACCTGGGACGCGGGCGTGTTGTGGATGTTCCACAGCACGTTGGAGGACACGGCGTTCCACGGCGGCTCGGGCGCGCTCCACTTCTTCTGCAGGCGCCCGTTGCGCGTGCGCTTCTCCTTGATGACGGCCAGCTTGGCGGACTCCACGTCGCCCTCGTCGGGCACGCCAATGGCTTCAATCTCGCGCAGCTCCTCCAGGTACTCGCGCAGCTCCGGCGAGCGGCCGGCCCAGAAGTGCCACCAGTCGTCCTCCGCCTTGTCGCGCTCCACCTCTTCGATGGTGGAGGGCTCCGGAGGCAGGCCGGGCAGCGGCTCGCGCGTCTCACGCCACTGGCGAACGGCGCCGTTGCGCTCGGGGCTGGCCCAGAAGCGGTCCCACCGGCGCTGGGCGCGGTAGAGGTCCAGGGAGATGTTCTGGATGGTGGGCAGGTCGCCCAGGCCGGTGCCCACGTAGACGTGGGCCTTCGTGCCCAGCTCCTGGAGCTCCTTCTCGATGCCCGGGTTCTGCGACAGCGACTGGATGAAGGCGCCGATGGCGTACTGCGTGGGCTGCCCCATCTTCCGCTCCAGCTGGGAGAAGCGGTTGGCGGGGAAGCGCGCGTCGATCCACGGCTTGTAGTCCGCCAGGTTGAACGTGGGCGTGCCGACGAGGAAGTTGTCCGGACCGAAGCCGTTGAAGGGGGTCAGCCAGGTCTCGGACGACTCGAGGTTCTTCGCGAAGGCCTCGATGTTGGGGGAACGCGGGGCGACCACGCCCCAGCCGAAGATTCCGACTCTGCGCACGGGTGTTTCCTCCGCCGCCCGGGGGAAGGCTAAAGCGGCTGGATCTTGAGGTTGTCGAAGTGGACGCGCGTCTGCCAGCCGGAGAACCCGAAGTACTGGTTCCGGGGGCCGTAGAGCGGGGACGCGTCCTGGAGGGTCAGGAAGGGCTTGCCGTCCACTTCCCACGACAGGAGTCCGTCCCGCCGGGTGATTTTGAAGTGGTAGCGCTGGCCGGGCACCACCGCGGCGCCGTCGCGCACGGCGCGGTCGTGGGTGTGCTCGTGCTGGCGCGCGATGATGGACTGGGTGTTGCGCCAGCCGCCGTAGATGAAGACGTAGCCGGTGGCGGTGTACTGCAGGCGCGGGTCGCCCGCGTAGAAGGAGCGGCCGTCGCCCCACGCCTCGACCTTCATGTCGCCTTCCGGGCTGTCACCCCAGGCGTCGAACTCGATGACTGCGTTCTCCGGGAGGGGCTTCTTCAGCCACACCGGGCGGTTGCCCAGGGCCTGCACCACGAGCGCCCCGTCCTCGATCTTCGTGGCGGAGGGGTTGGTGACGTTCCACGCGTCGCCCAGGGTGTCGCGGTTGAAGTCGTCCTCGGAGGGGCCCGGGGGCAGGGTGGGCTCCTGCTTCGCCACCATGGTGGCGGGCATGGAGTCCGGCGTGCCGATGCGCAGGTTGTCGAAGAACAGCTGCGACTCCCAGCCGGACAGGCCCAGCCGGTCCTGCCCCTTGCCCTTCAGCGGGAACGGGTCGTCCAGCTCGCCCACGAGCTGGCCGTCAATGGCCCACTTGAGCACGTTGCCGCGCCGCTCGATGCGCCAGTGGTATGTGCGGCCGGACTGGATGGGGGCGCCCACGCGGGACTCCACGCGCACCCGGGTGTCCTTCTTGAAGACGCCGGTGGCGACGAGGTCCGCGCCCTGGCCGCCGCCCTTCTCCGCGACGCGCGCGGCCTTGCGCTGGAGCGCGTCCAGCGCGGGGGCGTTGATGTCCTTCCGGGCGATGACGGACAGGCTGTTGTTCCACCCGCCCTGCACCAGCACGTAGCCGGAGGCCGGGTCGCGGCCGTTGCCGAACAGCTCCACGCGGATGTCGCCGTCGGGGTACTCCGGGCGCACGTCGAACTCCACCGCCACGTCGTCCGGCAGCGCGGCCTGGAGCCACAGCGGGTTGTTCTTGGGCGCGGGGCCCAGCAGCTCCCCGTTCGTCACGCGCCAGTAGGCGCCGGTGGAGAAGAAGTCGCGCGCGACGACAGCGGGGTCGTTGAACGACTGCTGGTAGGGCACCGTCGCGGTGACGTCCGCCTGGCCCCGGATGAGCGCGTAGTGGATGAGCGGGAGCTGGATGAAGGCGACCGCGCCAGCGAGGATGGCCCACCCCTTGCGGCTCATGCCGGCGGGCTTGCGCCACCCCTCATGGGGCACGGCGGGCTGGGCGGCGTCCGGGGAAGACGGGACGGAGGCCGCCGGGGGCGACCCTTCCTGCTTCTGCGTGTCCTTGTCCTTGCGGCTGGCCTGGCCCATCGATGCTCGAGGAAGGGGAGGGGGAAAGCCGGCGGAATCTACGCCCCGGCCCCTCCGGCGTAAAGGATTGCCGGGACAGGGGCTACTTGACCCCCCAGCGCTTCTCGAGCGCCTGCTGCTCCGCCAGGCGCTGCTTCTGCTTCTGCTTCTCCGCCTTCTGTTGATCCGACTCCTCGGGCGAGGGGCGCACGGCGAGCTGGTAGACGCTGCCCGCCAGGGCGAAGAGGAGCGCGGCGATGATGACGCCCCAGGGGCGGCTGGCCACCGCCTCCACCACGCCGCCGAACTGGTGCAGCGCCGCGAGCGCGCCAATCACCAAAAGCCACGCGCCCACCACCGATGCGACGATGCCGCTCACCTGCCGGTGGAGGAAGGCGCCCACCAGACCGCCAATGATGAAGCCCGGCCCGAAGCCGAGCAGGAAGTCGCTGGGGCCGGCAATCTGGCCCGCCAGGAGCCCCAGCGGCACGCCCACGCCCACGAAGGTGACGGCGGGCGGGAAGAGGAAGCCCAGCGCCATCAGCGCCGCGGCCACCAGGGTGGGCATGCGGGGATCCAGGTCGACCAGGTTCAGCCGCTGGGTGACGGCGCCCGTCCACACCAGTCCCAGCACCGCGCCCACCGGGCCCGCCACGGCGCGGAACAGCTTGCCGCCGCCCGCGAGCAGCAACACCAGCCCCACGAGCGCGACCACGACGCCCACCCACATGGGCAGGAGCCGGTAGATGCCCACCCAGCCGGAGGGGTTGAAGGTCTGGTACGACTTGAGCGCCTGGAGGAAACCTTCCATGGCGAGACATCCTAGCGACTGTGGCCGTCAGGAATAGCGGGTCAAGGCGAGCCCCAGCAGCACCGCCAGGATGACGGCGCCCAGGAGCGCGTAACCGTAGAGGGCGCGGGGCGTCTCCGTGGCGCGCAGCAGGTCTTCCGCGCGTTCGCGGTCTTCCGGAGAAGGGCTGCCCGCGAGGATGCGCTGTGCGTCCCGCCGAGCGCCGGCCACGTCACCCGCGTCCTTGCGGGCCCAGGCGGCGCGCACGTCTTCAGAGCCTGGGAGGGTGCCGGGAGCCTGGGGGCCGCCTCCGGGCTCCGGGGGCGTCTGTCCGCCTTTCGCCATGGGGCGCGTCTATACCAGGGAATGCAGGCACCCGCCGACGGTATAAGCAGGTCCCCATGCCTGTGCGGCCCCTCTCCCGTCGAAACCTCCTGCTCGCCACGTCCGCGCTCGTCCCGCTGCTGTCCCGGCGTGCGGCCGCCTTCGGTGAGAAGAGCCGCTTCATCCCCGCCGTGGCCCGGCACGGGGGCCGCTGGGACGGCCGGTTGTCGGGGCTGCGCCGCCTTGCGTGGGAGCTGCAGCGGCGCACGTCCGTGGAGGTGGTGCCGGACGCGCGCCCGTTCGCGCTGAACAGCCCGGACCTCTTCGAGTACCCGTTCCTCTACTTCGGAGGGGACGGGGCCTTCCCGCCGCTCACCGACGCGGAGGTGTCCAACCTGCGCCGCTACCTGACGTACGGCGGCTTCGTGTTCGGGGACGCCAACGACGGCAGCGACGGGGACGGCTTCGACGCCAGCTTCCGCCGGGAGATGGCGCGCGTGCTGCCGCAGAGCCCGCTGAAGGAGGCGCCGAGCACGCACGTCGTCTTCAAGTCCTTCTTCCTCCTGGACGCGGCGCCGGGGCGCCTGTTGCACAAGCCGCTGCCGCTGGTGGCGAGCGTGGGCAAGCGCGCGGCGGTCATCTATTCGCAGAACGACGTGGCGGGCGCGTGGAGCCGCAGCGAGTCCGGCGACTACGAGTTCGACGTGTCCCCGGGCGGCGAGCCGCAGCGCGAGCTGGCCATCCGCCTGGGCATCAACCTGTGCATGTACGCGCTCTGTCTGGACTACAAGGACGACGCGGTGCACCTGCCCCTCATCCTCAACAAGCGGCGCTGAGAGTGCGTTTCCTCGCGCGAACCCTCGAATGAACTCCCCGTCCTTCAACGCGTGGAAGCTCGTCAGCCTGTCGCCCCTGCCCGTCTGGGCGCTGGTGCTGCTGGGCGTGGGGTTGGTGGTGGGCATCGCGCTGGCGGCGTGGGGCGTGCGCCGCGAGCCGTCCCGGGGCCGCAAGCTGCTGCTGTGGGGCCTGCGCCTGGGCGCGGGCGTGGCGGCGTTCTTCTTCCTCCTGGAGCCCGGCATCCGGCACCTGCAGGTGGCGCGGATGAAGAACCGGGTGGCGGTGCTGGTGGACCGCTCGGCGTCCATGAACTTCCCGTCGGAGCCGGGCGGGCCCACGCGCAGCGCGCAGGTGGCGGCGTTCCTGGAGAAGGCGGCGCCCACGTTCGCGTCCTGGCAGGACCGCTTCACGGTGGAGGTGTACGGGGTGGACCCGGAGCTGGCGCCGGTGACGGCCGCGCAGCTGGCCCAGGAGCCCGCGCGGGCGGGCACGACGGACCTGCTCGCGGCGCTGCGGTCCGCGGCGTCCGGAGGGCAGGGGTCGCGCAAGCTGTCCGGTGTGCTGCTGTTCAGCGACGGCGCGGACAACACGGAATTGAAGGCCGGGGCGGTGGGCCGGGCGCGTGCGGCGCTCACGGACCTGGGCGTGCCGGTGTCCACGTTCCTGGTGGGCCAGGAGGCGCTGAAGGATTTGTCGGTGGAGGGGCTGAAGGTGGATGACTTCGCCTTCGTGCGCAACTCGCTGACGGTGGAGGTGGAGATCCACGGCCGCGGGTTCTCCGGGCAGGACATCCCCGTCGTCTTGAGCCAGGAGGGCAAGACGGTGGCGAGCAAGCTGGTGAAGATGACGACCGGCGACGACGTGAAGCCGGTGTCCTTCACCTTCACGCCGGACCAGACGGGGCGGTTCGTCTACACGGTGACGGTGCCCACGTTCCCGGATGAAGCGGTGAGCGACAACAACAGCCGCTCGTTCACGCTGAAGGTGATTCGCGACCGCGTGCGCGTGCTGCTGGTGGTGGGGCGGCCGTCGTGGGACGAGCGCTTCCTGCGCGGGCTGCTCAAGCAGGACGCGAACGTGGACCTGGTGTCGTTCTACATCCTGCGCACGCTGTCGGACGACACGGGCGTGTCGAACGAGCGGGAGCTGTCGCTCATCCCGTTCCCCATGGAGGAGATCTTCGACACGAAGCTGCACACGTTCGACGTCGTCATCTTCCAGAACTTCGGTTACTCGGACCCGTCGCTGTCCATCGCGGAGTACGAGCGCAACCTGGAGCGCTACATCCACGAGGGCGGCGCGTTCGTGATGATTGGCGGCGACAGCGTGCTGGGCGAAGGGCGCGCGTCGATGCCCACGTTGATGGAGGCGCTGCCGGTGGAGGCCGCGGGGCCCGCGAACGCGGAGCCGTTCAAGCCGCGCCTTACGCCGGAGGGCCTGCGGCATCCGGTGACGTCCATTGGCACGGGCGCGGCGAGCACGGAGGCCACGTGGGGCGAGCTGTTGCCCATTCCGGGCGCGAACCTGACGCGGGCGCGGCCGGGCGCGACGGTGCTGATGGACCACCCGTTCATGACGGTGGACGGGAAGAACGCGCCGCTCGTGTCGGTGTGGGACTACGGGCGGGGCCGGGCGATGGTGGTGGCGACGGATGCCACGTGGTCGTGGGCGTTCACGGCGCACCGGGATGGTTCGCCGAACCGGGCATATGACCGCTTCTGGGGCAATGCGCTGCGGTGGCTGGTGAGGGATCCGGACCTGACGACGCTGAAGGTGACGGCGGATCCTCCGTCGGTGGAGCCGGGGCGGCCGGTGGGCGTGGTGGTGCAGGCGCGGATGGCGGACTACCAGCCGGCGGACGGCGCGCAGGTGCGGGCGGAGCTGTTCTCCGTGGCGACGCAGAAGCCGGTGGCGGTGCAGACGGGCACGACGGGCGCGGACGGTGTGGTGCGGCTGGAGTTCGCGCCGCCGGCGCCGGGGCCGTACAAGCTGCTCGCGTCCGCGAAGAAGGGCGAGACGGACCTGGGCAAGGGCGAGGACGCGGTGGCGGTGCGCGCGGTGGGTCCGGAGCTGTCGGACGCGTCGGTGCGGCCGACGCTGATGGAGCAGATCGCCAGCGTCACGGAGGGCAAGGCGTACAAGCTGCCGCAGGACGGGATGCCGGACGTGCCGCTGTTGGATCCGCCGGTGGTGGAGGTGGGGCGCGCGAAGGACCAGCCGCTGTGGGACCGCTGGTACTACCTGGTGGCGCTCATCGCGCTCCTGGGCGCGGAGTGGTTCGCGCGGCGGCGGTTCGGGTACGTGTAGCCATGTCGGGCTTCGACTTCACGGTCCGTGACCGGTCCGGGCAGGTGAAGGTCCAGGCGGATGTCAGGGCGCAGCCGGGCACGACTCGCGAATGGGCCGAAGCGAGTTCTTCCTGCTGATCACGCTGGACAAGCTCTATGGCTGGGAGCCAGCCCTGGTGAAGGGGCGGGGCATGCCCACGTGGGTGCTCGATGCCACGAACATCCTGGCGCCCTACTACGAGCGCGTCGGAACCGGGCCCCAGGACATCCAGCCTCTGACGTTCGTCATGATGGTGTCGTGGAGGCTCGCTGAGCTGACCTCCGCCGAAGACAGCGCGCCTGCACTGGCCCGGACAGGGCTGCCTCGAGCCATGGCCCATGGCGAGGTGGCGCGGACCGAGGCCTGATGAACAGGCCTCGGCCGTGATGCGGTGACTACTCCGCCTTCTCCACCACGCCGCAGGCGATGCGGCCGCCGGCGTCGCCGGTCGGGTCGGTGTGGTAGTCGTCCAGCTTGGCGTGGACCATGACGGCGGAGCCGTCCTTGTCGAGCAGCGACTTCACCTTCAGGTCGGCGAGGAACACGTCGAACTGCACCTTGCCGTCCTGGGGAACGTAGAGGTTGGGCAGGTCACCGGCGTGCTGGCCCTTGGGCGACAGCGCGCCGTGCTGCTTCTTCGTCGGGTTGAAGTGGCCGCCCGCCGTCTTGAACTCCGGCGCCTCGCACTTGCCGGTCTCGTGGATGTGGAAGGCGTGCTCGCCCGCGGGCAGGTTCATCAGCGTGCCCCGCACCAGCACGCCCTTGGGCGCCTGCTCCATCGTCACTTCGCCCACGTCCTTGCCCTGGGCGTCCTTCAGCGTCGCCTTCACCGTCTCGCCCTTCTTGAGGGCAGGCTTCGCGCCCGCGTCCGCGGGGGCCGGCGTCCCGGCGTCCTGGGCCAGGGCGGGCGTGGAGAGGAGGGCGGCGGCAACCAGCAGGGAACGGATCATCATGTTTCGAAGACTCCAGGGATTGGGTTACCCAGCGGCGCTGGACACTACCCACCCGCCGCGTCCTTCGCAGGGGAATGTCCACCCCCGCATTCATCAGGTGATGGGGAGTCATCACTCCGGCAGCGGGCCGTCCAATGGCACCGGCACCACTCGGGACGCACCGAACGCGGGCGCCCACACGCGCTGCACCTGCGCCCCGTTCAGGAAGCGCATCACCGCGCGGAACGCCGCCTCCGGGCCACCCAGGCCTTCCGCCCAGGCGCTGCCCCGGTGCGACAGGTTCGGCACCAGCGGGCCCAGGGACTCGCGGGACCTGGCGCCCCGGGTGATGCCCAGGCCTTCGTCCCGGATCCGCTGAGGTACGTACAGCGGCGCGAACCGCGCGTGGCGGTGGTCGTGCACGCAGCCGGGCTCCTCCAGCAGCGCTGCGGACAGAGGCAACTCGCGCACGTTGAACAGGAGCTTCACCGCTTCCTCGTGCGGATCATACGGACCGCGCAGCCGGTGGTCCCCACGCGGAATCAGCCGCCGGTCCAGGTAGCAGAACGCCTTCGCTTCTGGAGGCACCGCGCCCCGGTGCCTCGCGCCGCCGTAGCGGAAGAACGGGCGCACGTGGCTTGCGTCCACCTCCAGCTCGGGTCCCTGCTTCAGCGCGCGCAGCTTGGGCAACAGCGCGGGCTCCAGGCCGTGCTCCCGCGCGAAGTCCTCCAGCGTGTCCTGCGTCGCGGCGCAGAAGGCCCGGAGGCGCGCGAGCAGCCGCTCCCGGTCCGCGTCCACCAGCAGTTCGTCGAAGCGCGTCTTCACTCCGGGCAGGCTCACCGGGATGAGCGTGGTGAGCAGCTCGCCTCGCGCGCGCCAGTCCGCGTCCAGCGCGGCGGCCTCCTGCGCGATGGGGGAGAGCCGCCACTCGGGAGCCTCGGGCGTGAAGCACTGGCCCACGCCCTTGTGCTCGTAGTGGGGCGCGGAGGCGTCCGCGTTGGAGCGCGACGTCCACACCGTGATGCACGTGCGCACCTGCGTGCCCGTGAAGATTCCCGGGCCCAGGTCCACCACCTCGCGCAGGTGGAGCGCTTGCAATAGCGCATGGCGCAGCGGCGCGTAGATGAACGACTCCAGCAGGCTCGCGGGCGTGATGAAGGCCAACACTCCCGGCCGGGCCGTCAGCCGCTTCATGGCGACGAGCAGGAAGAACGCGAAGTCGTCCCGGAGGCTCGTGCCCGGCGGCATCTCCAGCGGCACCAGGGCTCGCAGCCGCGCGTAGCAGGCCGCGTCCTTCAGCACCGCGGACGTGCCGTTGTAGGGCGGGTTGCCGACCCATAGCTCCGCGTGTCCCTCCGGCGTCTCCGCGAGCAGCGGCTCCAGCCCGCCCCGGAGCGCGTCCCCAACGCGCACGTCCGCGCCCGGCACGCGGGCCTGACACAGGCGGGCGACGCCGGCATCCAGCTCCAGGCCGCACAGCCTCGCGTCCGGACGGTGCCGCGCGGCGGCGGCGAGGAAGGCCCCCGCGCCACAGGCGGGATCCACCACGGTGAGCGGCCCATCCCCCAGGCGTGACAGCGCGAGCGCGAGCGTGCGCTCCACGATGGGCGCGGGCGTGTAGAACGCGCCCACCGCCTTGCGGTTGATGTCGGGGAACTGGTGGACCAGCAGTTCCTCGTCCAGCTCGGGCGTGTCGATGGCGCGGGCCATGCCGGACCATCCTAGACAGATTCACCCGGTGGTCTGCGAGGGGGTCCAGTCCAATGCCGTGCCGCAGCGTTTGCAAAAGCGCGCATCCACGTCATGACCCTGTGCGCCACAACCCGGACACGCCTGTGTATTCAAGGGCTGACGCGTAGCGGCGGCGAGCTCCACCGACACGATGCCCGTGGGCACCGCGATGATGCCGTAGCCCATCACCATCAGGATGGACGCGAGGAACTGCCCCGTCACCGTCTTGGGCGTGATGTCCCCGAAGCCCACCGTCGTCATCGTCACGATGGCCCAGTACATGGAGCGGGGGATGCTGTCGAAGCCGTTCGCCTCGCCCTCCACCATGTACATGACCGCGCCCATGATGACGTCGATGCTCAAGACCGTGCCCAGGAAGACGATGATCTTCGGTCGGCTCGCGCGCAGCGCCGTGAGCAGCACCTCCGCCTGACCCAGCAGGTGCCCCAGCTTGAGGATGCGGAAGACTCGCAGCAGGCGCAGCACGCGGATGACCAGCAGCGTCTGCGCGCCCGGGAACAGCACGCTCAGGAACGACGGCAACAGCGCCATCAGGTCCACGATGCCGAAGAAGCTTCGCGCGTAGTGCAGCGGCTGGCGCACCGCGATGAGCCTCAGCGCGTACTCCAGTGCGAAGAGGACGGTGAAGATCCACTCGGCCACGTGCAGCGCGTGGGCATGCTCCGCGCGCACCTGGGCGACGCTCTCCAGCATCACCGCCGCAACGCTGAACACGATGGCCCACAGCAGGGCCACGTCGAACGCCTTTCCCGCCGGGGTGTCCGCTTCGAAGATGACCGTGTGCAGGCGGGCGCGAAAGCCGCTCGGGGGGCTCTGTTCGGAGGGACGGTCCACAGGCCGCGCAGCTTAGGCGCAATCCCGCTGGGAACGTTCAACAGCGTTCCTGTCTCCTGGACCGGCGGCTGCATTGCCAGGGCTGGTTCCCGTCCCGACGTTCCAGTCCGCCCTGTCCATGGCGCGGAGCGGCTCTGGCGCATGTTGCAAATCCTCAACGCCATCCCCGTGCGGCTGCTCGCCCTGATGGTGATGGGCCTGCTCTTCATATGCCTGGAGCTCGGCTACCGGCTCAGTCACCGGAGGCCGGAGCTCGGCGACGTGTCGGCGCTCCAGGCGTCGGTGCTCGGGCTGGTGGCGCTCCTGCTGGCCTTCTCCTTCTCCATGGCCGCGGACCGGTACTCGCTGCGCCGCGCCCTCGTGGTGAAGGAGGCGAACGCCATCGGCACGCTCTACCTGCGCCTCGGCTTTCTTCCCGAGCCCTCGCGCGGCGAGACGCGCGCCTGGCTGCGCCGCTACACCGACCTTCGCCTGGAGGGGCACGAAGTCGCGAATGAGCCGGCCGTCTTCGCGAAGCTGTTCCAGGAGTCGGAGTCGCTCCAGTCGGAGCTCTGGGCGCGGCTGGAGGCGCTGGCGCCCCGAGTGGAGGCCCCCGTGCTCATCCTCGTCACCCAGGCGATGAACGACGTGTTCGACATCGCCGACGAGCGCCTGGCGGCGGCCCACAACCTCATCCCGACCTCCATCTTCGTCCTGCTGCTCGTCGGGATGCTCGGCTCCGGCGTGCTCCTGGGATACCGGCCGGAGGCGCGCGTGCGCGGGTTCCTCTCCTGGTTCCTGTTCGTGGTCATCCTGACCGCCGTGATGTTCACCCTCCTGGACCTGGACCTCCCCACGCGAGGACGCATCCGCGTGGACCAGGAGCCGCTGCGGTCGCTCCAGGAGCAGCTGCGCACCCATCCCTGACCCGCGTCCAGGCAATCGGCGGAGGGGGTCGTCCGTTCACAGGGCATGCGGACCCTGAACGACACCTCGAAGCGCGTCTCCCTCTCCCTGTTCGGCCTGGGCCTGTCGCTCACGGCCCTCCCGGCGTTCGCAGGCGAGGCGCCTACGCCCCAGGAGGTCATGCGGGAGGCCCGGCGCAGCGTGCTCACGGACGGCATCGAGAAGGCGGAGGCCGTGCGCATCGGCGGCATCGACCAGTGGATTTCGGTGCGCGGGCGCCACAAGGACAACCCGCTCTTGCTCTTCCTTCACGGCGGGCCGGGCTTCACCGCGCTGCCCACCGCGTACTTCTACCAGGGCGAATGGGAGGAGTACTTCACCGTCGCGCACTGGGATCAGCGCGGCGCGGGGAAGACGTATGCCCTCAATCCCCCGGACAAGGTGAAGCCCTCCATGACCGTGGACCGCATGGTGGCGGACGCGGAGGAGGTGGCCGCGTACCTGCGCAAGACGTACGGCAAGAAGCGCATCGTGCTCGTGGGCCACAGCTGGGGCACGGTGCTGGGCGTGAAGCTCGCGCGGATGCACCCGGACTGGTTCGACGCGTACGTGGGCATCGGACAGGGGGTGGACATGCCGAAGAACGAAGCCCTGGGCTACGCGGCCACGCTCGCCGCGGCGAAGGCGGACGGCAACAAGAAGGCCATCGAGGACCTGGAGTCCATCGCCCCGTTCCCAGACCCGAAGGACCCCGCGCGCACGCTGGCCAACCTGCACAAGGAGCGCCGCTGGCTCATGCACTATGAGACCCACGGCTGGCGCGCGCCGGACTGGCACGGCGCCGAGGTCTGGCGCTACAGCCCGGACGTCACCGGCAAGGACATGCAGGCGCGTGACGAGGGCCTGGATCTGAGCCTCGCGGCCTTCTGGGCGCCCATCACCCAGCTGAACCTCACGAAGGAGAACCGCTTCGCGCTGCCCGTCGTCTTCTTCCACGGCCGGCATGACCGCACCACGTCCGCGCAGCTGTTGGACTCCTGGTTCGCCACCGTCCAGGCGCCGTCGAAGAAGCTCGTCTGGTTCGAGGACTCCGCGCACATGGTGCACGAGGAGGAGCCCGGGAAGGTGCTCGTTCAACTCGTGCAGGACGTGCTCCCGCTCACGCGCGGGAAGTAGTCACGAAAAAGAAAGGCGGAACCCGAGCCCCTTTGGAAACTCCCGGGTTCCGCCCTGTCCTTCACGCCGAGGAAGAAACCGTGAAGGACCGCCGAGCAGCTTCAAATCTTTTGGGGTGCCTCCGGGATGCCCGGAGGCACCGTGCCCGCCACGCCCGTGGGCACCGTCACCGGGGGCGTCACCGCCGCGCCCACGTGCATGCGGTGCTCCACCTCCGCGAACCGCGCGGACGCCTCCGCCTCCGGTGCCAGCACCGACACCATCCATCCGACGATGAAGGACAGCGGGATGGTGACGATGCCCGGGTTCTTCAGCGGGAAGAGGGCGGACGCGTTGCCCAGCAGCTCCACCTGCACCGTGGGCGACAGGAAGATGAGCAGCACCGCGCTGATGGAACCGGTGAGCATGCTGGCCACCGCGCCCTTGGTGGTGAAGCCCCTCCACAGCATGGACAGGAGCAGCGCGGGGAAGTTCGCGCTCGCCGCGATGGCGAACGCCAGGCCCACCATGAAGGCCACGTTCTGGTTCTTGAAGACGACGCCCAGGATGATGGCCAGGATGCCCAGCGCGAGGCTGGCGATGCGCGCCACCATGAGCTGCTCCGCCTCCGGCGCGTGTCCCTTGCGCACCACGCCGGACCACAGGTCGTGGGACAGCGCCGCCGCGCCCGACAGCGTCAGGCCCGCGACCACCGCGAGGATGGTGGCGAAGGACACCGCGGAGATGAAGCCCAGGAAGCCCGTGCCGCCCACCACCTCCGCCAGCATGGGCGCCGCCATGTTGCCGCCCTTGTCCACGCTCACGATGGCCTGACGGCCCACCAGCACGGACGCGCCGAAGCCCAGGATGAACGTCACCAGGTAGAAGAAGCCGATGAGGCCCGTGGCGTAGAACACGCTGGTGCGCGCCGCCTTCGCGTTGGGCACCGTGTAGAAGCGCATCAGGATGTGCGGCAGGCCCGCAGTGCCGAACATCAGCGCCAGGCCCAGGGAGAGGGTCTCCAGCGGGTTGGACACCAGCTTGCCCGGCGCCAGCGCCTCCGGCCCGTAGCGGTTCACCGCCTCGCTGAAGAGCGCCGCGGGGCTGAAGCCGAACTTGTACAGCACCGAGATGGCCAGCGCCGTCGCGCCGCCCAGCAGCAGCACCGCCTTCACGATCTGCACCCACGTGGTGGCGATCATCCCGCCGAACAGCACGTAGAGGATCATCACCGCGCCCACGATGACGACGGCCGTCTCATAGGAGAGGCCGAACAGCAGGCGGATGAGGTTGCCCGCGCCCACCATCTGGGCAATCAGATAGAAGACGACGACGGTGAGCGTGCCCACCGCGGCGGACAGGCGCACCGGGGTCTGCTTCAGGCGGTAGGCCACCACGTCCGCGAAGGTGTACTTGCCCAGGTTGCGCAGGGGCTCCGCGATGAGGAAGGTCACCACGGGCCAGCCCACCAGCCAGCCCACGGAGTAGATGAGCCCGTCGAAGCCGGACGTGGCCACGAGCCCCGCGATGCCCAGGAAGCTGGCGGCGCTCATGAAGTCGCCCGCCAGCGCGAAGCCGTTCTGCCCGGCGCTGATGCCGCCACCGGCGGCGAAGAACTCCGACGTCGTCTTCGTCTTGCGCGCCGCCCAGTAGGTGATGGCCAGCGTGATGCTGACGAAGAGGAGGAAGAAGACGATGGCCGTGGTGTTGGGCTGGCCAATCTGCGTGCCCGCGGTCGTGGGATTCATGGGTGGCCTTTCAGCGGCGCAGTTCGTCGAGGGCGCTGTCGTACTTGCGGTTGGCCCAGCTCATGTAGACGCCCGTCAGAACCCAGGCGCAGAGGATGGTGAGCGCTCCCAGCACGATGCCGACGGACAGCCCCGGCATGAACTGGTGCCCCATCAGCGGCCGGTTGAAGGCCACCAGCAGGATGAAGCCCAGATAGACGACCAGCATCGCCACCGTCAGCGCGCCGGCCACGCGCCAGCGCCGCGCGGCGAGCGCCTTCAACGCCTCGTCCTTGGAATTGCCGTACATCGGTGTTCCTCCTTGCGAAGCGTGAAAGGGACCGCGAGGGGACTTCAGCGGCGCGAGGCCGGAGGCAGGCCCTTGGTGAGCAGCTCCTCCAGCACGGCGGGGTCCGCGAGCGTGCTCGCATCGCCCAGGTTCTCCGTCTCGCCGCCGGCGATCTTGCGGAGCATGCGGCGCAGAATCTTCCCGGAGCGCGTCTTGGGCAGGCCCGACACCAGCACCACCCGGTCCGGCGTGGCGATGGGCCCAATCACGTGCCGCACCTGCTCGCGCAGTGTGCCCACCATCTTCTCGTCCGGGGTGCGCAGGAAGTCTGGCTTCACCGTGACGAAGGCGCACACGCCCGTGCCCTTCAACTCGTGCGGGAAGCCCACCACGGCGGCCTCGGCGACGGCCTCGTGGGCGACGAGCGCGCTCTCCACCTCCGCGGTGCCCAGGCGGTGGCCGGACACGTTGAGCACGTCGTCCACGCGGCCGGTGATCCAGTAGTAGCCGTCCTCGTCGCGGCGGCAGCCGTCGCCGGTGAAGTACAGCGGCAGGAAGCGCGCGTAGTACGTCTCCACGAAGCGCGAGTGGTGGCCGTACAGCGTGCGCGCCTGGCCCGGCCACGAACGCGCGAGGCACAGGTTGCCGTTGACGCCGTTGCCTTCCAGCTTCTTGCCCTCTTCATCCACCAGCACCGGCTCCACGCCGAAGAAGGGGAGGGTGGCGCTGCCGGGCTTGCAGGGCGTCGCGCCCGGCAGCGGCGCGATGAGGATGCCGCCCGTCTCCGTCTGCCACCAGGTGTCCACCACGGGGCAGCGGCCCTCGCCCACCACGTCGTGGAACCAGCGCCAGACCTCCGGGTTGATGGGCTCGCCCACGCTGCCCAACAGGCGCAGCGACTTGCGGGACGACTTCGTGACGAAGCTGTCGCCCTCCTTGATGAGCGAGCGCAGCGCGGTGGGCGCGGTGTAGAGCATGGTGGCCTTCAGGTCGTCCACCACCTGCCAGAGGCGGCTCGCGTCCGGCCACGTCGGGGTGGACTCGAAGAGGACCGTGGTGGTGCCCGTGCTGAGCGGGCCGTACACGAGATACGAGTGGCCCGTCACCCAGCCCACGTCCGCGGTGCAGAAGTGCACGTCGTCCGGCTGCGTGTCGAAGATGTAGCGGAACGTCGTGTTCGCGTAGACGAGATATCCGCCCGTCGTGTGCAGCACGCCCTTGGGCTTCCCGGTGGATCCGGACGTGTAGAGGATGAAGAGCGGATCCTCCGCGTCCATCCACTCCGCGGGGCAGACGCCGCGGTGCTTCTGCACCTCCACGTCCAGCCAGTGGTCGCGCCCCTCGCGCATGGGCACTTCCTTGGGCGTGCGGCGCGCGACGAGCACGGACGTCACCTGGGGCAGCCCATCCAGGGCCTCGTCGGTGATGGCCTTGGTGGCCACGCTCTTGGGGCCGCGCGGGCCCTCGTTGGCGGTGATGACGACCTTCGCGCCGGAGTCCAGCACGCGCTCGCGCAGCGAGTCCGCGGAGAAGCCCGCGAACACCACCGAGTGCACCGCGCCGATGCGCGCGCACGCCAGCAGCGAGTACACCAGCTCCGGAATCATGGGCAGGTAGACGATGACGCGGTCGCCCTTCCGCACGCCGTGCGCCTTGAGCACATTGGCCAGGCGGTTCACGTGGTGGGCGAGGTCGCGGAAGGTGATGGTCTCGTACTCGCCGGGCGTGTTCTTCGCCCAGAGGATGGCGGCCTTGTCCGGGCGCGCCTTCGCGTGGCGGTCCACACAGTTGACCGTCACGTTGAGCTTGCCGCCCACGAACCAGGCGAAGTCCGCGGCCTGCTCGTTCACCTCGCGGATGGACTCCGGCGGGTGGAACCAGGTGAGCTGCCGGGCCTGTTCGCCCCAGAAGGCCTCCGGGGCGTCCAGGCTCTGGCGGTAGAGGCGCTGGTACTCCTCCAGGCTCTTCACGTGCGCGGTACGGCGGAAGGCTTCCTTGGGCTGGAAGAGCGAATCCGTGTCGGTGGCCATGGGTGGAGTCCTCAGTAGAAGAGCTGGAGCTGGGCGGTGCCGGTGATGCCCGTGGTCGTGTGGGCGATGTCTCCCACGCGTGACACGGCCACCTCCGTCTTCAGGTTGAAGGTGTGCTTCTGGAACCAGAGGTTGAGGCCGGGCTTGAACGTGAGCAGGTCCGTCGACGGCACGCGCCCGTTGAAGTACTCGCTGCTGAAGACGGGCTCGACGATGCCGATGCGGTAGCCCAGCTCCACGAAGAAGCCGGTGCCGCTGCGCACGTTGTCGAAGCCCTGCTGCCAGGAGAAGACGTTGCTCTGGAAGACGAACTCCTGGTTGTCGCCGATGGGGATGTCCAGGAACACGTCCGCCGCCATGGCCACCGCGGAGTGGATGCCGGAGGCGGTGGCGATGGCGTTGTACTGGTAGTCACCGCCCACGCCGAACGACAGCATGGGCTGGTCCGTGAAGTAGATGCCGCGCAGGAACTGGTCGTACTCTTGGCCCCAGACGTTGTAGCGCGCGGTGCCCACGACGCGCGGCAGGTCGTCCGCGTTGACCGTCTGGCCATTCTCCAGCTTCGCGCCCTCCACGCCGTTGAGGATGGCGGCGCGGTACGTCCAGGGGCCCGCGAAGCCACGCACCTGCACGCCCATGTCGCGCCACACCTTGCCCACGCCTGGCGGGTAGCGGATGAGGTCGGAGTGGTAGTCCACCGTCTGGAGCGCGATGGCGCCCTGCAACGCGTGGTGCGACAGCGGCGCGAGGATGAAGCCCGCCTCCACCCACGTCTTGTCGGCGAACTCGTACGCGACCGTGGCGTCCTGGATGTAGAAGGCGGGGCTGTAGTCGCCGTTCTTGCCGAAGTTCGGCTGGTCCGTGTCGATGAAGAACGACAGCTTCTTCGTGATGGAGCCGAAGAGGAGCAGCCGCACGCGGCGCAGGAAGAAGTCCGTCCCCACGCCGCCCGTGGGCGCGCCGTCCTTGACGAGCTGCATCTGCGGGTGCAGCAGCACGTCCACGTTGAGGACCGCGTCCTCGGTGATTTGAATCTTGCCCGCCGCCGCCGGCAGCGCGGTCAGCAGGGCCGTGAGCACCAGAAACCGCGACAGGGGATGGGGGACGGGGCGCATGGGTCCCCATCCCCTGAGCAACCCCCGTTCCACCCGGTCGCGCTCCGGGTTTCAGGACCTTGGGGGTTGGCTCGCCGCGTCAGGATGTGGCGGAAGGTGACAGGGCGTTACCCCCCGTAACGATTCGTGCAGCGCGTCGTAACACCCGGGTAACGCCTCAGGCGCGGGTGCGCGGGATGCCCAGCCGCTGACGCTTCTCCCAGAGCGTCTTGCGGCTGATGCCCAGCCGGCGAGCGAGCTCCGTCTCGCCCATGCGCTCCTGGTGCTCCAGCACGAAGCGGCGGAAGTACTCCTCCATGGAGTCCGGCGAGCGCGGATCCTCGCTGGCCGGGACGAGCGGGAAGTCCGTCTCCTCCAGCGCGGGCGGGCTGCTGTCCGCTCCCGGCCCGCCCGGTGGCTCCAGCGCCAGCAGGTCGGCGGTGAGGAGCGGCCCATCCGCGAGGATGACCGCGCGCTCGATGGCGTTCTCCAACTCGCGCACGTTGCCCGGCCACGGATGCTGCGCGATGGCCGCCAACGCGTCCGGGGACAGGGACGCGGGCGGGCGCCCGATGCGTCGGCTGGCCCGCTCCAGCAGGTGTTTCGCCAGCGCGGGCACGTCCTCGCCGCGCTCGCGCAGGGGTGGCAGGCGGATTTCGACGACGCGCAGGCGGAAGTAGAGGTCCTGGCGGAACAGCCCCTCCTGCACACGGCGGGGCAGGTCGCGGTGCGTGGCCGCGAGGATGCGCACGTCCACCTTGCGCGAGCGAGTGGCGCCCACCCGTCGCACCTCGCCGTCCTGGAGCATGCGCAACAGGCGCGCCTGCGCGGGCGCGGGCAGCTCCCCAATCTCATCCAGGAAGAGCGTGCCGCCGTGCGCGGCCTCTACAAGTCCCGCGTGCGCGGCCTGCGCACCGGTGAAGGCGCCCTTCTCGTGGCCGAACAGCTCGCTCTCCAGCAGGCCTTCGGGAATGGCGGCGCAGTTGACCGCGATGAGCGGCCCCTCCGCGCGAGGGCTCTGTGCGTGGACGGCGCGCGCCACCAACTCCTTGCCGGTGCCGGACTCGCCCAGCACCAGCACGGTGGCGGCGGACGGGGCGACCTTGCGCACGCGCTCGAACACGTCGCGCATGGCGGAGGAGTTGCCCACCATGCCTCCGGGGGACCAGGTCTGCTCCACCTCGCGCTTGAGGGCGGCGTTCTGGCGGGTGAGTCGGCCCTCGCGCAGCACGCGCTCCACCTGGAGCAGCAACTCGTCGTGGTCGAAGGGCTTCGCGATGTAGTCCACCGCGCCCAGCTTCATCGCGTCCACGGCGGACTTCACCGTGGCGAAGCTGGTCATGATGAGCACCGGCACGCCCGGACACAGCGCGATGATGTCCGTGCCCGGCGGCCCGGGCAGGCGCAGGTCGGAGATGACCAGGTCGAAGGCGTCCAGCGTGTGCTCGGATGCGGCTTCCGGCACGGCGCCCGCTTCCGCCACGTCGTGGCCCGCGCGGGTGAGCAGCCTTCGCAGCTCCGTGCGGATGATGGGTTCGTCCTCGATGACCAGGATGCGGCTCAAGCGGAGGCCTCCTGCTTCAGCACGTCCGCGCGGGGCAGGCTCAGCGTCACGCGGGTGCCGCCGTCCTGGCGGGCCTCGATGCGCAGCGTGCCGCCGTGCTCCCGCACGATGCCTTCCACCAGCGTGAGGCCCAGGCCGGTGCCTTCGCCGGGCTGCTTGGTGGTGAAGAACGGCTCGAAGATGCGTTGCGACAGCTCCGGGGCGACGCCGTGCCCCCGGTCCTCCACCTGGATGCGCACCTGGTCTCCCGAAGCTTCCGCCAACAGGTCCACGCGCGAGCCCGCGGGCGACGCGTCGATGGCGTTGGTCAAGAGGTTCACCAGCACCTGCTCCAGCCGCTGCGCGTCGCCGCGCACGTCCAGTCCGTCCGGGCTCTGGTGCGTGCACTCCACGTCGCGCGCCTTGCGTGACAGCCGGGCCAGCTGCGCGGCCTCCGCGAGCAGCGGGCCCACCGCCACGCGCGTGAAGGGCCGGGACTCGCCGCCGACCGTGCCCGAGTGGCCGAAGCCCACCAGAGCCCGGACGATGGTGTCGATGCGGCGGCACTGCTGGAGGATGAGCCCCACGCGCTCGCGCACGGCCTCTGGATCCTCCAATTCGTATTTGAGGTTCTGGCTGATGCTGGCGATGGCGGTGAGCGGGTTGCCAATCTCATGCGCCACGCCCGCGGCCACCCGGCCCAGCGACGCGAGCCGGTCCTGGTGCGCGAGCCGCGCGTCCACCGCCTTGCGCTCCGTCCAGTCCTCCACCAGGAACGTGATGCCCGTCTCCCCACCGCTGGTGTCGTCCGAAGGCGCGAGCCGCGAGCGGTGCAGGCGCAGCGAGCGCTGCTTGCCTTTCACCATCACGCGCACCTCGTCGTCGCCGCAGGGCGCCCGAGCGAGCTCCGCGAACAAGGGGCCCCAGGGCTCCGGCAGGCGCGCGAGCGGCTGTCCGCGCGCGGAGTCCATGGGCACGCCCGACAGCGCCTCCAGCGCGGCGTTCCAGATGACGACCTCTCCGTCGGGGCCCATGGCGCAGACACCCAGGGGCAGGTCCTCCAGGATGCGGTAGAGGTAGCGGCGCACGACCTCCAGCTCGCGCAACGGGCCGCGCATGTCGCGTGCGTCACGCAGCCGCTCCTCCACGAAGCGCAGTTGATCCGCCAGGGCCGTGCGCGTGCCGGGGTCCAGCCGCAGCGCTTCGCCCACCGCGAGCCGCGCCAGCACCGGACCGATGAGGCCGGAGAGGTTGCGCTCCACGCCGTCGCGCAGGCGGCGCAGCTCCGCGGGCCGGCGCTCGTCGGGGGACAGCTGCAGCGCCTCGCGCGCGCGGTCCACCTCCGCCGCGGCCACCTGCGCGCCCAGCACGGGCTCCAGCTGCCGGCGGAACTCGTCAGGGGAGCTGGCCACCACGCTGCCCTCCGCGAGCCCCGGCGCCTCGCGCGCGCACACCCGCGCAGCCTCCTTCTCCTCCACGGACTGGCGCGTGACGAGCGACACCGCCACGAAGCACAGGGAGTTGAGGGCCAGCGAGGTGAAGGTGGCGAAGCCCCAGGGTTCGTCCGCGCTGAAGCCCAGGGTCACGGAGATCTGATTGGTCCACGCCACCAGTGACGGCGGCTCCCACAGCGGGGCCAGCAGCGTGAGGGCCCACGTCGCCCCGCCCGCCAGGAGCCCCGCGAGCAGCCCCGCGCGCGTGGCCTTGGGCCACATCAGGAGCCCCAGCACGCCCGGCGCGAACTGCGCGGTGGCCACGAAGGACACGAGTCCCAGGTCCACCAGCCCCGTCGCTCGCGCGTTCAGCAGCCGGTAGAAGCCGTACCCCGCCAGGATGACGGCGGCGATGAGCACGCGCCGGGCCCACAACAACCACCCGTAGAGGTCGTCACGTCCGCGCGTGGTGCTCAGCGGCAGCACCAGGTGCGTCAGGCACATGGGGGCGAGCGCGAGCGTGGTGACGATGACCATGGCGCTCGCCGCGGACACGCCGCCCAGGAAGGCGATGAGCGCCATCAGCGGGGCGCCCTTCGTGATGGGCACGGAGAGGACGTGGAAGTCCGCGGGCCAGGGCAGACCCAGCGCCTCCCCGGACCACAGCAGCACGGGCACCGCCACGTTGATGAGCAGCATCAAGAGCGGGTAGGCCCACGCGACGGTGGCCATGCCGTCGCGCTCGGGCGCTTCCGTGAAGGCCACGTGGTACTGCCGGGGCGTGAGGAACGCGGCGATGGTGGAGAGCACCAGCAGCGGCGCCCAGGACGCGTCGCGAGCGGGCCGCTGGAGGGCTTCCACCGCCTCAGGGTGGCGGGTGAGCCAGTCGTTGAGCCCTCCCACTCCGCCGAAGACGGACACCACGCACCAGCCCGCGACGATGAGCAGCGCCAGCAGCTTCACGCCCGACTCGAAGGCGATGGCCAGCATCAGGCCTTCATGCCGCTCGCGCGGGGCGGGGTGGCGGGCGCCGAAGAGGAGCGCGAAGACGATGAGCACGCCGCAGAAGCCGGGGCCCACCAGCGCGGGGGAAGCGGCGGGGCTCAAGAGGCGCGCGGACTCCACGACGGCGCGAATCTGGAGCGCCAGGTAGGGCATGCTGCCGGCCAGCGCGAACAACGTCACCGCCGTGCCCGTCACCTGGCCGGGGTAGCGGAAGGCGAGCAGGTCCGCGAGCGAGGTGAGCTGCAACTCGCGCGTCAGCCGCAGCAGCGGACGCCACAACACGGGGGCGAGCAGGCACGCGAGCGTGAGGCCCAGGTAGATGCCCAGGTAGCGGAAGCCATGGCGGGCCGCGTAGCCCACGCTGCCGAAGTAGGACCAGGACGTGGCGTACACGCCCAGGGCCAGCGCGTACGTCAGCGGGTGCTGGGTGATGCGCTGGGAGATGCGGCCCTTCTCCGCCGCGTAGGCCACCAGGAACAGCACGCCCAGGTAGGCCACGGAGGCGATGACGAGCGGGCCCAGCCCCAGCGTCATGGGCGCAGGCTCCGGTGCGCCACCCACCCGCCCAGGGCGATGACGCCCAGCCACACGACGAAGGGAAGCGAAGCGGGAGCCCCTTCGGCCAGCCACAGCCGGCGCAGCGGCGAGCCGAACAGCAGCACCGCCACTGCGAACACCAACAGCGACGGCATGGCGGGAGGGTCCGCGGGGGGCCGCGACATGCCGGGGAGGATAGCAGCCCCGGAAGGCCGCGAGGGGGGCCGTGATAAGCCGGCGGGCCATGGCTCCCCCGGACGTGCCCCCGTTCTCCGAACTGCCCCAGTTCACGCTGGACCGTGCCTCGCTGCGCCTGCTCCCCGAGTCCTTCTGCCGCCGCCTGGGCGTCGCGGTGATGGGCAAGGTGGACGCGGCCCACGACACGGAAGCCGTGACGGTGGCGATGCTGGACCCGGAGGATGAGTCCGTGCGCTGCCGCATCGCGGACTTCCTGCGCCGGCCGGTGCGCCCGGTGCGGCTCAACCGCTACGAAATCGATTCCGCATTGGAGGCGGGCTTCGGCGCGGGCGAACACGCGTCGGTGGACGTGGTGCTGAAGGCGGGCACGGAGCTGTCCCAGCGGCCCACGGCGGTGGAGTTGGTGAACCACGTGCTCGCGGTGGCGGTGACGCAGAACGCGTCCGACATCCACCTGGAGAGCTACACGGACGACGTGGACCTGCGCTATCGCGTCGACGGCATCCTCCACCAGACGTACACGGACATCTCCCCGGACTCGCTGCCGGAGGTGGTGAGCCGCATCAAGGTGATGGCGGGGCTGGACATCGCGGAGAAGCGGCGGCCCCAGGACGGCCGCCTGCGGGCGCTCTACGAAGGCGCGGCGGGGCGGAAGTTCGTGGACTTCCGCGTGAGCGTGGTGCCCTCACCCGCGGGCGAGGACGTGGTCATCCGCCTGCTCGACGCCACGGTGGGCCTGGTGCCGGTGGAGAAGTTGGGGATGACGCCGGAGCTGCAGGCCACGGTGCTGCGGCTGCTCGGCAACCCGGAGGGGCTGGTGCTGGTGACGGGCCCCACGGGCAGCGGGAAGACGACGACGTTGTACGCGGCGCTGGCGCGGCTCAACGACGGACGCAAGAAGATCATCACCGCGGAGGACCCGATTGAATACGTGGTCCCCAAGGTGAACCAGAAGCAGGTGTCGCCGCAGATGCCGCACCTGACGCTGTTGCGCGCGCTCCTGCGGCAGGACCCCAACGTGATGCTGGTGGGAGAGATTCGAGACCTGGAGACGGGCAGCACCGCGCTGATGGCTGCGTCCACGGGGCACGTGGTGCTGGGCACGCTGCACACGGCGGATGCCATTGGCGCGGTGAGCCGCCTGCGCGGGTTGAAGCTGGAGGACGGCGACATCGCGGAGGCGCTGCTCGCGGTGCTGGCGCAACGGCTGGTGCGGCGCATCTGTCCGGAGTGCTCCGCGCCCACCACGCCGACAGCGGATCAGCTGACGCTGCTGGGGCCGCTCCTGGATGGCGTGCAGCCCCGGGCGGGGCAGGGTTGCGAGGCGTGCCGCCACACCGGCTTCAAGGGGCGCGTGGGCCTCTTCGAACTGCTGGTGGTGGACCCGGAGCTGCAGCTGCTCATCGCCACCGGGGCGCCGGGCGTCCAGCTGCGCCGGCACGCCCGGGCGCGGGGCTTCCGCACGCTGGTGGAGGACGCGCTGGCGAAGGTGGCGGCCGGGGTCACCACGCTGCACGAGCTGACGCGCGTGGTGCCCTACCGCTACATCCTCACGGCCCGGGAGGAGCGCCAGGCTCCGGGGTGACGTCCGGGCCTGGAGGTAGCATCACGGTGAAGGTCGAGCCCTCGCCGAGGATGCTGCGCACCTGCACGACGCCGCCGTGGGCTTCGATGATCTGCTGGGTGATGAAGAGGCCCAGCCCCAGCCCGCCGTAGTTGCGCTCGGAGACGGCGCGCACGAAGCGCTCGAAGACGCGCGGCTGGTCCGAGAGCGGGATGCCGATGCCCTCATCCTTCACGCTCAGCACGGCCAGCCCGGCGTCCATGCGGACCCGGATGTGGACGGGCTTGCCCGCACCGTACTTGAGCGCGTTGGTGAGCAGGTTGGTGATGACCTGATCCATCCGGGCCCGGTCCCAGTTCCCCTCGATGGGCGCGGCGGCCTCCAGCGTGACGGTGCAGCCGACCTGCGCGGACTGGGGCGCGTAGCGGGTCACCACCTCCCGCGCGAGCGAGGTCAGGTCCATGGGGGCCCGGTCCAACCGCAGCTGGCCCATGCTGATGCGAGACACGTCCAGCAGGTCCTCGATGAGGTCCGACAGCTTGCGCACCTGGCGGCGGGCCACCTCCAGGTCGCGGGCGATGCGCTCCACGGGCAGGGTGGCGGAAGGGTGGTTCTCCACGGTGCGCAGCAGGGCCGTGAGCTTGAGCTGGAGCGGGGTGAGCGGCGTCTTCAGCTCGTGCGAGGCGACGGAGAGGAACTCATCGCGGGCGCGCACGGCGTCGCGCAAGAGCTCCAGCTCGCGCCGCTCCTGGGTCTGCTTACGCTGGGTGATGTCGCGCGTCACCTTGGCGAAGCCCTGGAGCTTGCCTGACGGGTCGCGCAGCGCGGTGATGACGACGCTGGCCCAGAAGAGGCTGCCGTCCTTGCGGACGCGCCACGCCTCCTCCTCGAAGTGCCCTTCGTTGGCGGCCACCTGGAGGGCGTACCAGGGCTTGCCGCGGGCCACGTCCTCCGGGGGAAAGAAGCGGCTGAAGTGCTGGCCGATGATCTCCTCGGCCTTGTACTGCTTGAAGCGCTCGGCGCCCGCGTTCCAGGTGGAGACGCGGCCATCCGGGTCGAGCATGTAGATGGCGTAGTCCTGGATGTGCTCGACGAGCAGGCGGAAGCGCTCCTCGCTCTGCAGCAGCTGCTCCTGGGCGAGCTTGCGCTCGGTGAAGTCGCGCGTCACCTGGCCGTAACCCACGAGCTGGCCCTGGGGGTCGCGCATCTCGGTGATGACGACGTTGGCCCAGAAGAGGCTGTGGTCCTTGCGGACGCGCCAGCCCTCTCCCTCGATGCGGCCCTCGCGGTTGACGGCCTCCAGGTCCTGCTGGGGCTTGCCCCGGGCGATGTCCTCGGGCGGGTAGAAGCGGCTGAAGTGCTCGCCGAGGATCTCCTCGGGCCGGTAGCCCTTGATGCGTTCGGCGCCGGTGTTCCAGCTCATGATGTTGCCCGCTGGGTCCAGCGTCACGATGGCGTAGTCCTTCACGCTGTCGATGAACAGGCGCAGCTGTGCGCCCATGTCTCGAGTCGCGTGCGGGGTCGCGTAGGCGATGTCGCCACCGCTGGCGGACGAGGGGGGCTGGCTGTCGTCCAGGGGACTTCTCATAGACGGTCCAGATTAATGCACGGCGCGGGGGCTTCGGTGGGGAACGACAGGGTGGATGCATCCACCACCCAACCCTGCTGGCAGGCCGTGCTTCCGAGCAGAGCGGAAGCTCACACCCTGCGTGGAGAACCCGTCGATTTTCGGGGCCGCATTGGCCCCAGGTCCAATACGCGGGCCGGGGGCTGGCGTGACGCGCGGCCGGCCCGGCTAGGGGGTGTCCCTAATTAAGCCAAAGCATCATGCAGGCCAGGTGGAGGACCGCCAGGTAGTTGGTGGCGGTCTTCTCGTAGCGGGTGGCCACGGCGCGGAAGCGCTTGAGGCGGTGGAACATGCA
>NZ_RAWQ01000147.1:0-28033 GCF_003668965.1 Corallococcus sp. AB030 | reverse complement strand
CCCACGTACCGGCCTGGCCCCAACAGCTCCCGCGCCGCCTCCGGAGGCAGGTCCTCGTCCCCCACGTGCACCCCGTGCGCGTCCGACAGGAGCGCCAGGTCCACCCGGTCGTTGATGAGGCACACCGCGCCCGCCCGCCGGCACAGGGCCACCACCGCTCGGGCCGCCGCCAGGGCCTCCCGGGAAGGGGTGTGTTTCATGCGCAGCTGGAGCATCCGGGCACCGCCCTGAAGCAGCTGTCCGGCCTTGTCCACCAGGGGCAACTCCGGGCGGATGCTGTCGTCGCACAGCAGGTACGGGCCTTGGGGAAGCGGGGGGCGGGGCGAGACGTTCATCGGTTTCCGGGCCTGGGGACACCAGCGTTGACAGGCGCCCCTCCTGCTATAAGGTGCCGCGCTGTTTTCCAAGCAATTCCGAGGATTTGAATCATGGCTGATGGCATCAACCCGAAGCACCTCGACAAGCGCACCGCCGACCGCTACCAGCGCAGCGGCCAGGTGGACGAGGACGCGTACAAGAAGCACCTCGAGGAGCTGCCGGACGTGGCCGACAAGTCCGTCCCCATCGAGACGCTGATGGATGGCGACATCGACGACGACTTCGATGACGAGGACGACGACGAGGATACGGACGACGACGCCTCCGACGAGGATGAGTCGGACGAGGACGAGTCGGACGAGGACGAGTCGGACGAGGCGGACGAGCCTGCTGGCGAAGAGGACAAGGCGTCCGAATGAGCCCTTCGGAGAAGCGGGGTGAGACCTTCGTGATGACGGGGGATGCGAGCCCCGCCTCCGAGGAGTCCCTGTCGTTCAGCACCTTCATCGTCGGACTGGGCTCCGCCGTCCTCATCCACCTGGGTGGGGCGCCGAACCCGGAGACGGGCCGCCTGGAGAAGGACCTGCCTTCGGCCCGGCAGAACCTGGACCTCCTGGCGATGCTCCGCGAGAAGACGCGCGGCAACCTCACCGCAGAGGAGGAGAAGCTGGTGGACAACCTCCTGTCCGACCTTCGCATGCGCTACGTGGAGGCAAGCCGGAAGTGAAGCCTCGTGAAGTCACCCGCCCGGGGGGATTGCCCCGGGGCGTGCGGATCGCCGCCGGGCTGTGCCTGATGCTCTCCACCCTGACGGGGTTCCTCGCCTGCAGCGAGGCCTCCGTCATGATGAACTTCGAGGCCCACCGCGAAGCGCAGCGGGAGCACACCCCCACCATTGCCCTGCTGGGCAAGGACCCCGCCGTCACCCAGGCCATCATGGAGGCGCAGCTGTCCGCGCTCTCCCCCATGCGCGAGTCGCGCGCCCTGGTGCTGACCGGGCTGACGGTGGCCTGCACCCTGCTCTTCTTCGCCTCCAGCCGCATGCTGCGCTCCCCCGACGGCGTCCCCCGGGATGGCTTCCGGCAGCTGCTCGGCGGCGCGGGCATCTTCGCCGCGCTGATGCGCACCATCGACGGGGCCCAGTGGACCGTCGTGGCCCGCCACACCAGCCAGGCCATGGTGGAGGGGCTCAAGGGCCTGCCGGAGTTCAAGGACCCGGCCACGGCGCAGCAGCTCTACGCGCTCGTCCCGTCCCTGATGACCCTCAGCGCGGTGCTCCCCACGGTGCTCGTCGCCGGCGGCTTCGCCCTGCTCGCCCAGTACTTCCGCAGCGAGGGCGTGCGGGACGCCATCGTCACGCTCGACGGGCCGACCGAAGACCCCTGAAGTCCGGGTGGGACTGACGCGGCGCGGCGCCAAAAGGCCGTCCGTGCTGCTTCAGCTCGCGTCCGTCTCCGCGCGGGGCAGCGCGGGCCCCAGGAGCAGCGCCTCCAGGGCGGCCATCGCGTCCGCTTCAGAGCCGGCGGCCGTGCCCTCCAGGGGCAGCACGCGGGCCAGCGGGGCCTGGGGGATGCGCAGGAGCTCGTCCCGGGTCAGGCCGAACACGTACGCCAGGTGCCCCATGGGCCAGCGGGACTGGAGGCGGGCGAAGGCCTCGTCGTCCAGCTCCTCCAGGGGACACGGCAGCTCCGCGTCCTCGTACACCACCTTCTCCCCACCCACCCGGCGGCCGTTGCCGTAGGCGATGACTTCCTCGCCCTCGTCCGCGTCGTACACGTAGGCGTGCACGGTGGCGTTGGCGGCGGCGGACAGGAGGCGGGCCAGGGCGTGGTGCGCCGCGTACCAGTGGGCACCCTGCCGACCCTGGGAGAAGGGCCCCAGGAAGGCCAGGCGCACCACCTTGCGGCGGCGGTTGATGGTGACGCGCAGCGCCGTGGCGGCCGGGACGCTGTCCATCGACAGGGCCTCCCGGGCCAGACGCACGAGCGCCAACCCGGAGAAGGTGTCGAGTCGAACGAGATAGCCGCCGTGCGCGTCCAGAGTGAAGCCCCCGAGGATGGGCGCCGCCTATAACCGACCCCCCCACCCCCTGGCAACTTCGCCACCACGATTACCCGGCCGCTTCCAGCGGCTCAAAGTATTCCAGGGAAATCGCCGGGCATACGGGCAGTGTCGCCTTGCCAAGGGGTCCCCGGCCCTTACGTTGAGGTCATGCGACTCGACAAATACACGGTGAAGGCGCAGGAGGCGATCCAGGAGGGTCAGTCGCTGGCCCGCCGGGCCGACAATCCCCACTACGAGCCGGAGCACCTCGCCGCGGCACTGCTGGGGCAGAAGGACGGCATCGTCGACCCTCTTCTGCGCAAGATTGGCGTGGACGTGAAGCTGTTCGCGGGCCGGCTGGGCGAAGCGCTCCAGAAGCTCCCCCGCATCCAGGGCGGCGAGAGCGCCATGCTCAGCCAGCGCCTGATGAAGACCTTCGACAAGGCCGAGGACGAGGCCAAGGCGCTGAAGGACGAGTTCACCTCGTCCGAGCACCTGCTGCTCGCGCTGACCCAGGACAAGGGCGCCGTCGGCGAGGCCATGAAGTCCTCCGGCGTGACGCGCGAGCGCGTGCAGGCGGGCCTGAAGGAAGTGCGAGGCTCCTCGCGCGTGACGAGCGCGGACGCGGAGTCCACCTACCAGGCGCTGGAGAAGTACGGCCGCGACCTCACGGAGGCCGCGCGCGCTGGCAAGCTGGATCCCGTCATCGGCCGCGACGAGGAGATCCGCCGCTGCATCCAAGTGCTCAGCCGCCGCACCAAGAACAACCCGGTGCTCATCGGTGAGCCGGGCGTGGGCAAGACGGCCATCGCGGAAGGGCTCGCGCGCCGCATCGTGGACGGCGACGTGCCGGAGGGCTTGAAGAACAAGCGCCTCATCACCCTGGACCTGGGCTCCATGGTGGCCGGCGCCAAGTTCCGCGGCGAGTTCGAGGAGCGCCTCAAGGCGGTCCTCAAGGAGGTCTCGGACGCGGCGGGCGAAATCATCCTCTTCATCGACGAGATGCACACGCTCGTGGGCGCCGGGAAGGCCGAAGGCGCCATGGACGCGGGCAACATGCTCAAGCCGGCGCTCGCGCGCGGCGAGCTGCACTGCATTGGCGCGACGACGCTGGATGAGTACCGCAAGCACATTGAAAAGGACGCCGCGCTGGAGCGCCGCTTCCAGCCGGTGTTCGTGGGCGAGCCCACGGTGCACGACACCATCAGCATCCTGCGTGGCCTCAAGGAGCGCTACGAGGTGCACCACGGCGTGCGCATCCAGGACTCCGCGCTCGTCGCGGCGGCCACGCTCAGCCACCGGTACATCTCCGACCGCTTCCTGCCGGACAAGGCCATCGACCTGGTCGACGAGGCCTCCAGCCGCCTGCGCATCGAAATCGACTCCATGCCCACGGAGATCGACGACATCCGCCGCAAGGTGACGCAGCTGGAAATCGAGCGCGAGGGCCTGCGAAAGGAGACGGATCCGCACTCGCGTGAGCGCCTGGCCACCATCGAGAAGGAGCTCGCGAACCTGAACGAGAAGTTCAACTCGCTCAAGGCCCACTGGGACGCGGAGAAGAAGGCCATCGCGGCCCTGCGCTCGCTCAAGGAGAAGCAGGAGAAGGCGCGCAACGACCAGGCCGCGGCGGAGCGCCAGGGCGACTTGAACCGCGCGGCGGAGCTGAAGTTCGGCGTCATCCCTTCGCTGGAGAAGGAAGTCACCGCGCAGAACGAGAAGCTGGCGGAGCTTCAGAAGAACCAGAAGTTCCTCAAGGAGGAGGTGGACTCCGAGGACATCGCCTCCGTGGTAGCCAAGTGGACGGGCATCCCGGTCTCCAAGCTGATGGAGGGCGAGATGCAGAAGCTGGTCAAGATGGAGGACCGGCTCGCCGAGCGCGTGATTGGCCAGCGCACCCCGATTGAGGCCGTGTCCAACGCCGTGCGCCGCGCGCGCAGCGGACTGCAGGACCCGAACCGCCCCATCGGTTCGTTCATCTTCCTGGGCCCCACGGGCGTGGGCAAGACGGAGACGGCGAAGGCGCTGGCGGAGTTCCTCTTCGACGACGACACGGCCATGGTCCGCATCGACATGTCCGAGTACATGGAGAAGCACGCGGTGTCCCGGCTCGTGGGCGCGCCCCCGGGCTACGTGGGCTACGAGGAGGGCGGCCAGCTGACGGAGGCCGTGCGCCGCAGGCCGTACACGGTGGTGCTCTTCGACGAAATCGAGAAGGCACACCACGACGTGTTCAACATCCTGCTGCAGATCCTCGACGAGGGCCGGGTGACGGACAGCCAGGGCCGCACGGTGGACTTCCGCAACACGGTGCTCATCCTCACGTCCAACATCGGCTCGCAGGCCATCCAGGAGGGCATGGCGGGCACGGACACGCTCAACGAGAAGACGCGCGGCGAGGTGATGGAAGCGCTGCGCAGCCACTTCCGGCCGGAGTTCCTCAACCGCGTGGACGAAATCGTCATCTTCGAGCCGCTGCGCAAGAAGGACATCTACCGCATCGTGGACATCCAGCTGGGCAAGCTCCAGAAGCTGCTCCAGGCCAAGCGCCTCACGCTGGACCTCACGGAAGGCGCGCGGGAGCTGCTGGCGGAGCGCGGCTACGACCCGACGTACGGCGCCCGGCCGCTGAAGCGCGCGGTGCAGAAGTACCTGTTGGATCCGCTCGCCATCAAGGTGCTGAACGGCGAGTTCGCGCCGGGCGAGCACATCCAGGCGGACGCGGGCCCCGACGGGCTCACCTTCGGCAAGGTGCTGGTGGACAACTCGAAGGGCGTGAAGCAGGCGGAGTAGCCGGCTGCACGCACCGGTGATTCACGGCGGGCCGCCTTCCCTCACCGGGAGGCGGCCCGTGGTGTTTTCAGGTGCGGCGGTGCTTGTCGTAGAGCGCGTCGCGCCACGCGAGCAGGTCCGGGAAGCGCGCGGCGAGCCCCGAGTGGGTCCACACCTCGCGCGTGCCCGCCCCCATGGGCAGGTGCCGGTCCGCGGGCGGCCCCAGCAGCACGAGCATCGCCGCGGTGGTGATGTCCGCGTAGGTGAAGCCCGCGTCCAGCAGGTAGGGCCTGCCCCCCAGCGCGGCGCGCAGCTTCTCGTAGGAGGGGGCGACGGCGGCCTCGATGGCCTCCGGCGAGGTGTCCGCCACCTGGTGCTTCTTCACCACGAAGCGCATGCCCAGGCGCGCGGAGGGCGCGAACACCGGGCGCAGCCAGCCGGGGACGAACTTCGGCAGCATCTCCGCCTGGGCGCGGGAGTTCGTCAGCATGCGCGGCATGGCATAGGCGCGCGCCAGGTCCAGCACGTGTTCGCTGGTGTCGTTCCACGCGGTGATGGTGTCCACCTGCGCGGCCGGGAAGAGCGGGCTGCCCTGCCCCACCGCCTCCGCGTGCTTCGCGATGGCGAACGAGCCGTGCGTGGCCGGCTGGGGCGGGTCCACGAGCAACGGCACGGAGGGCTTCACCCCGGGAGCCACCTGCTTGCGCAGCCAGCGCTCCTGGATGAGGGGGACATAGTCCTGGTAGCGGTAGGCGACGCGGTGGTGGTCCAACGCCCACCGGGCCTTCTCCGTCCAGCCCGACGAGGTCAGTCCGACGAGGATTCGCATAGGGGGCGGCACCCTAGCAGCCTCGCGCGCCTCAGCGCTCTCGCAGGAACGCGTCCAGTTCGGAGAGCTTGAGCAACCGGGGCTCGGCGGTGGGGAGCACGGCGTCGCGGGCGGCGGTGGCCAGTGCCCGGGCCCGCTCCGGCTCCAGGTGGGCCTTGCGCAGCGCGCGGGCCAGGATGAAGCGGATGTTGGCCATCTCCAGGGGCGGGGCGGCCGTCTGACTCCAGGCCTCCAGGGAGCGCTCCCCCCACTTACGGGCCTCGTCCACCTCACCGCGCGCCAGGGACAGCTCGGCCATCATCTCCTCCATCTCCATGGGAGGCCGGGTCTCTTCGCCCGCGAGCTTGTGGTGCAGGGCCAACAGCTCACGCGCCACGTCCCGGGCCTCGTTGAGCTGCTTCGCCCGGGTGAGCGTCACGGACAGGACGCGCAGCGATTCTCCCAGCTCGGTCTCCCCCTTCAGCTCCCGCACGATGGCCACGCTGCGCTTCGCTTCCGCGACGGCGCGCTCGGACTGCCCCAGCCGCATCCAGGCTTCCGCCTGGCATCGCGACGGCGCCGCGAAGATGGGATCGCTGCGGCCATCGGCCCGGGCCGCAGCCACCTCCTCTTCCATCTCCTGGAGCAGCACCTGGGCGTCCGCCACCCGGCTCTGGTTCATGAGGATCTGGGACAGGTTGGTGCCCGAGCGGATCCGGAAGATGGAGCCCTTGGGGAACAGCTGTTTGTAGATGACCCGGGCTTCCAGCATGCGGCGCTCGGCCTCGTCGTAGCGCCCCATGCGGAAGGCCGCCGCGCTCAGGTTCGCCCGCAGGCCGGCGACGTAGCGCTGGGGCTGGTGGTCGGGGCCGTAGATGCGCTCATAGCGGCGCAGGGTCTCCAGGAATGCCTCATACCCCTCCTCGTAGCGCCGCAGCTCCACCAGGGTCCCGCCCATGTTGTTGATCGTGATGGCGACCTTCGGGTGGTCCGGGCCGTAGGCGGCCTCCAACACCTTCCTGGCGCGCTGGATGGTGGCAAGCGCCTCCTCCGCGCGCCCCATCGACCGCTGGGTGGAGGCCATCGTGAGCAGCGCGCGGGCGAGCCGTGGCGAGTCGCGGCCGTGCAATCGCTCCTGGAGCGCCAGCGCCTGCTGAAGCACGGGCAGCGCCTCCGACGAGCGCGACTGCTGCTCCAGCGAGTTGCCCTCGTACGCGAGCAACTGGGACTCCAGCTCCAGGTTGCCGCCGGACCGCTCCAGGAGCGCCCGGGCCTCGTCGGCGTGGGCCTTGGCCTGCTCCGGGCGCTGGGTCACCTCGCCGTCGACGAAGACCTGGTAGACGACAGCCTCCGCGGCGCGCAGGTCGTCGCGCCCTGACAGTGACGCCAGCATCGCGCGGCGCAGCGCGGGTTCCGCGGACTCGTCGCGCAGGAAGGCGCGGGCCTCGCCTTCGATGAGCAGGGCCTCACCCAGCAGCGGCTTGTAGCCCAGCGTCTCCGCCTCCTTCACGATGGGGGCGACGCGGTCCACGGCGTCCTGCCACCGGTCCGCGCCCAGGCGGGCCCGCGCGTCGTCCAGCTTCGCGTAGGCGGCCTTCACGCGAGCGGCGACCTCCGGCCGCTCCGGTGGGGGCACCGGCTGGGACAGGGCCTCCACGTCCGCGCAGCGTGAAAGTGGACTCAGCGCCTGCGCGGCTTCTGGGGCGCTGGCGACGCCCACGCGGTCCGCGGAGAAGAGCACCTCCGTGAGCGCGGTCAGCTCCCGGCGGCGTCGCTCCAGGCAGTGGGTCCGCAGGTCCAGCACCGCGGTGGACTGCGTGCCGTGTTCGTGCGTGGCCAGGCACGCGTCGCGGCGGCTGTCATTCCAACCGGAGGCATAGGCATCCAGCGTCCGGGCGGTGGCCTCGTAGGCGGCAATGGCGTCCGGTGCGCGCGTGGCCTGGAAGGCCTTGAGCAGCGCCGCCTTGCGGTCCGCGTCCCAGATGCCCTGGAGCCGCGTGGGGTCATCCGCGCAGGGCGACGGGCCTCGGGCGAACACCACCGCGGCCGCGATGGCGAGCAGGCCCGCTCCCACTCCAGCGGCTGCCATCTTCGCGCTGGTGCGTGGGAAGGCAGCGCGCTCCAGCGCGTCGAGCAGGACCGTCATGGAGGGATGGCGGGCCCCGGGCTCCGGTGACAGTCCGCGCACGATGAGCGCGTGCACGGCGCGTGGGACATTGCTCCGGTTCGCCAGGCCGCCGGCCTCAGTGGAGGAGGGCTTCTGGCCGTGCAGCCCTTCGTACAGCGAGACGCAGAATGCGTACTGATCCGACCGCGCGTCCGCGGGGGAGCCCGTGAGCACCTCCGGCGCGATGTACCCTGGCGTGCCCGCGACGCTGGTGACCAGAGGGGCGCCCTTCGGAGACGCGGCGTTGCCCGGGCCGACCATCGGAGACGCGGCGTTACCCGGGGTGCCCTTCGGCGACATGGTCTCGCCCGGAATGGCTATCGGCGACGAGGCCTCGTCCGGGGCACCCTTAGGCGACGCGGCATCTCCTGGGGCGCTCCTGGGCGACGTGCTCCTGCCGGGTCCCAGCGCTGTGGCATCTGCTTCTTCGGAGGACTCCAGGCGGGCCAGCCCGAAGTCCGTCACGCGGGCGCGGCCCTCCTTGTCCACGAGCACGTTGTCCGGCTTGAAGTCCCGGTGCACGACGCCCGCCGCGTGCGCCGCCGCGAGCCCCCTCCCCGCCTGGATGTACAGCCGCACCACGTCGCGCCACGGTCGGGTGGCCTCCAGCAGGTGCTGGCGCACGGTGCCGCCATCCACCAACTCCATCGCGATGAAGACGACGTCCCCGAACGTCCCCACATCGTGCACGGCGACGACGTGCGGGTGGCGCGTGCGCGCGGCGGCCTGGGCCTCGCGCAGGAGCCGCTCTGTTCCCCCCTGGGAGCCGCTGGCGGAGGTCGGCGCGCGCAGGAGCTTCAGTCCGATGCGACGGTCGAGGCTTGGATCATACGCCGCGTGGACAACGCCCATGCCTCCCGCACCCAGCCGCTCCAGCACCACGTAGCGGCCCAGCAGCGTCCCCTGCGCGACCTGGAGGATGCGCGACTTGACGGAGCGGGTGAACGGCTCCGACACCGCCACGGCCGTGCGCGCGGCGTGCACGTCCGGCGCTGGGACGGCGCGCACGCGCAGGAAGTCCGCCAGGGCCTCACGGCAGGACGCGCAGGTGTCCAGGTGGCCTTCGGCGCGCTCGCGCAGGGACTGGGACGGAATGCCGTCCGCGAGGTCGAGCAGCTCGACCTCGTCGAGGTGGGCGGTGGACTCGGGCATGGAGGGAATCACCCTTCCTTCAGGAGGGATGCGAGGCTGATCTCCAGACTGCCGTCGAGCACGCGCAGCAGGCTGTCCAGTTGGGAGGTGTTGAGCGCGAGCCGCCGGGCCAGGCCCTGCCGGGTGTGCTCCAGGAGCGCGTCGCGCGCCTTCGCCATCCACCGCGACACCGTGGACGCATGCACCTGGTGCAGAGCCCCCAGCGACTCCACGCCCAGGCCCTGCACCAACCCCATGCGCAGCAGGTTGCGGTCGCGCGGCGCGAGCGCGGCCAGGGCCTCCGTGAAGGCGGCGCGGAAGGCGGGACGGTAGCGGTGGCGGATGTGCTCCAGCTCCGGATCCGTCGCGCCCAGGTCCGCGGCGATGAGTGCGTCATCCAGCGGCGTGCTCCGGTCCGGCTTGCGCTTGAGCGACAGCGCGATGCCCAGCGCCACGGCCTCCGCCCACCGCCTCAACGGCCCCCGGCCCGCGTACTCCGTGAGGCGCGGAGCTCGGCCGCCCTCCTCCACCAGGAGCCGCAGGCGAGTGAGCTGGAGCACCTCGTCCACGAAGGCGTCCGAGTCCTCCACGCGGCGCACCGCTCGCCCCGCGGGCACCAGTACTGCGGACTCCAGCACATCCAGCGCGGCCCGCTGCCCCTCCACCGACGCCAGCGCCAGATACAGGTCCTCGCAATGCAGCGCGGACAGGGCCTGCGCTAGGGGCTCGCTCGGCGGCGTGTGCAGCCCCAGATGCGCGACGAAGGCCTTGGGAGCAAGCCTGACGCCAGGCCAGGCTGCCTCGCAACGCTCGAGGATGCCCATCAGGATGGGCGCAAGCGCCGTGTCCTCCTCGGAGGACAGGGTTCGCGCGGCGGTCCCCCGGAAGGCCGCGACCAGCTCGGATGGAATGTGGGCCATGGCAGCAGGGCGGGTCTCCCAAGGACCAGCCCGGACCGGAACGTTAGCGAATGCCCGGGTCGGGGCGGAAGGCCCCCATCCGCTCGCACGTCCGGCAGGAAGGCGTCGGACCCAGGCCCCAAGCGTTGACGCCGGAACACCCGGAGCAGGAAGTCCACCCATCAGGTCGTCCGCACGCGGGTCCGGTGGCAATCCAACAGGACCGCGAATCACGCACGCGGGCCGCGCATCCGACCGGCGCTTGCAGTCGTGGGACTCACTTTCCGGACGAGGACGACATGAAGATCGGAATCATTGGCGCGGGATTCATCGGTGGAACCCTGGCTCGGCGGTGGACGCAGCTGGGCCATGAAGTATCCATCGCGAACTCACGCGGACCGGACACCCTGCGCGACCTCGCGAAGGAGACGGGCGCGAAGGCCGTCACGGTCGAAGAGGCGGCGAAGGCCGGCGAAGTCGTCGTCGTGACCATCCCCCAGAAGGCAATCCCTGACCTGCCGAAGGGCCTGTTCGCGAACGTGCCGAAGGACGTCGTGATCATCGACACGGGCAACTACTACCCCGTGCGCGACGGCAGCATCCCGGAGCTGGAGAACGGCAAGGTGGAGAGCGAGTGGGTCGCCTCGCTCATCGGCCGCCCCGTCATCAAGGCCTTCAACAACATCTTCTTCCAGAGCCTCCTGGAGAAGGGCCTGCCGAAGGGCACGCCCGGCCGGGTGGCGCTGCCCATCGCGGGGGATCCGCCCGAGCACCGCGCGAAGGTGCTCAAGCTCGTGGAGGAGCTGGGCTTCGACGGCATCGACGCGGGAAGCATCGCCGATTCGTGGCGCCAGCAGCCCGGCACGCCTGTCTACACCCACGACTTCGACGCGCCGGGCGTGAAGAAGGCCCTCGCCGATGCAGAGCGCTCGCGCCTGCCGGAGTACCGCAAGAAGGCCGACGACTCGCTGCGGGCCTTCTTCGCGTCGCAAGGCTGAGCGCCTCTTGTGCCCCTGGGGCTTCGGACGGAAGGTGTGCGCCGCATGGCCGCCCTCCCCGAAGCCCCGCTGCTCGTCACCGCTGAGCTGGAGCCAGAAGCCTTCACGCGCCTGGACGGCCTGCGCCGCCGCTACTTCCCACCCGAGCGCAACGTCATCCCGGCGCACGTGTCCCTCTTCCACCACCTGCCCGGGCATGAGCAGGACGCCGTGGAGGCAGCGCTCGAGGTCGTCACCGAGCGCCCCCCGCCCACGCTGCGCTTCACGAAGTTGCGGAGCCTGGGACGCGGCATGGCGGTGGACGTGGAAGCCCCCGGCCTCACGCCCGTGCACCGCGAGCTCTCCCGCGCCTACGTGGAGTGGCTCACGCCGCAGGACCGTCAGCCCTTCCGGCCCCACGTCACGCTGATGAACAAGGCCACCGTGGAGGAGGCGAAGGCCGCGCTCGCGGAGCTGGGCGCGGGCTGGTCCGCCTTCGACTCGCACTCGCCCGCGCTGCTGCTCTGGCGCTACCTCGGCGGCCCGTGGGAGTCCGTGCGCCGGTTCCCGTTCACGGGCCGCGCTGGATGAGCTCCTCCACCGCCTCGCGCACGTCCCGCAGGTACGACGGATCCCTCACCGCGATGAAGATGGTGTCGTCACCCGCCACCGTGCCCGCCAGACCCTCCACCGCCTCGCGGTCCAGCGCCAGCCCGAAGATCTGCGCGTAGCCGGGCGCAGTCTTCAGCACCAGCATGTTGGGCGGCGCTTCGATGATGGACACCCTGGGCGCGAGCGGCACGGTCACCACCGGCGGCTCGGCGCGCTGGTAGCGCCCGTTCACCTTCTGCACGCTCAGCTTCTTCAGCCGCCGCGACAGCGTGGACTGGCTGGGCGAGTGCCCCGCCTCTTCGAGCAACGACTGCAGGACGAACTGATCCGGCACGTCCTGGAGGGAGATGAGCTGAAGGATGGCGTCGTCCAGGTTCATTCACATTCACCATGCATGCGGCTGAATACGCACGCAAGGCGCATGAAAAATCCCAGTGAATGTTCTTGCGCGCTGCGCCGTTCTGCATAATATCCGCGCCTCCTCAAGGAATATGCACGAATTCAAGTGCATATTCAGCAGTCCCCATCCATCCGGCGCGGCCGGGGGAGCACGAAGCCCATGAAGCATGTCACCCGCATTCAGGACCTGGGCCCGGAAGGCGTCGAGGCGGTCCTCTCGCAGGCGGCCGCGTGGAAGCTGAAGGATCCGGGCCACATCTTCCCGGGGAAGCTCCTGGGCATGGTGTTCTTCAACCCGTCCCTGCGCACGCGCACGTCCTTCGAGGCGGTCATGCTGCGCGCGGGCGGGCACGCCATCGTGCTCGACGTGGGCTCTGGCGTGTGGAAGCTGGAGGACCGGCCCGGCGCGGTGATGAACGCGGACCGCGCGGAGCACATCAAGGAGGCGTCGCCCGTCCTGTCGCGCTTCGTGGACATGCTCGGCATCCGCACCTTCTCCCAGGGTGGCGGTGACGAGGAGGACGAGGCCGACCCCGTCATCAACGCCTTCCGCAAGTGGGCCACCGTACCGGTGGTGAGCATGGAGTCCGCGCGCGAGCACCCCTGCCAGGGTCTGGCGGACGCGCTCACCCTGCGCGAGACGTTCGGCACCACGAAGAAGCTGCCGGTGACGCTCACCTGGGCGCCGCACATCAAGCCGCTGCCCAAGGCCGTGCCCAACTCCTTCCTCCTGTCCGCGGCGGCCGCGGGCTGCGAGGTGCGCGTGGCGCATCCCCCGGGCTTCGACCTGCACCCGGCCGTGCGCGCGGAGGCGGAGGCGTACGCCAAGGCCACCGGCGGCAGCATCACGTACACGCACGACCAGGACGAGGCGCTGGTGGGCAGCCGCGCCGTGTACGCGAAGTCCTGGGGCCCCACCGCGCAGACGGCGAGCACGCCCACGGACGTGGCGGCGCTGCTCGCGTCGTACTCGGGCTGGATGCCCACGCGCCGGCACATGGGGAAGGCCGCGAAGGACGCGGCGTTCCTGCACTGCCTGCCCGTGCGCCGCAACGTGGAGGTCGCCGACGAGGTGTTGGATCACGCCAGCAGCCGCGTCGTGGATGAGGCGGGCAACCGCTACCACGTGCAGCGCGCCCTCCTGGCCTGGATGCGCGGCGGCTGATTCACACGGCCCGCCGCCCCACCCTTCTTCCGTCCCCTTTTGCATTTCCAGAGGTCCACCGTGCCTTTGTCTCCCGACCCGTACGCCGCGCTTCGCAACGCGGCGAAGTACGTGAAGCAGTTCCGCAGCAAGACCTTCGTGGTGAAGCTGGGCGGGGCCGTGCTGACGGATCCGCGCACCCGCAAGACGGCGTGCGAGCAGATCGCCCTCCTGTGGGCCTTCTCCATCCGCCCCGTCGTGGTGCACGGCGGCGGTCCGGAGCTGGACGCGCTCTGTGACGCCCTGCACCTGCCCATCGAGAAGGTGGCCGGCCGCCGCATCACCTCCGCGCCCGTGCTGGACGCGGCGAAGATGGTGCTGGCGGGCAAGCTGCACACGGACCTGCTCGCGGACCTCCAGGCCGCGGGGGTGCCCGCGGTGGGCCTGTCCGGCGTGGACGCGGGCCTCATCAAGGCGCGCAAGCGCCCGCCCGTGCTGGTGACGGAGCCCGGCGAGACGCAAGGCCGCATGGTGGACTACGGCCTCGTGGGCGACATCGAGTCCGTGGACACGCGCGTCGTGGAGCACCTGCGCTCCGCCGACTACGTGCCGGTCATCGCCCCGCTGTCGGGCGGCCAGGACGGCGCTGTCTACAACACCAACGCGGACACGGTGGCGGCGGCCCTGGCGGCGGCGCTGCATGCGGAGAAGCTGTTCTTCATGGTGGAGGTGCCGGGGCTCCTCAAGGACGTCTCCGACCCGTCGTCCCTCATCTCGCTGGCCACGCTGTCGGACCTGGCGTCGCTGGAGGCCGAAGGCCGGCTCACGGGCGGCATGCGTCCCAAGGCGCACGCCATGCGCCACGCGCTCGTGGGCGGCGTGGGCAGCGTGCATCTGGTGAGTGGCAAGCAGTCCGATGCGCTGTTGGAGGAGGTCTTCACCAACGAGGGCAGCGGCACCATGGTCGTGCGCGAGCACCCGGTGAAGCACGGCGAGGCCAAGGGTTGAACCCCGCCGAGCTGCTCACCGCGCTGGTCGCCACGCCCAGCGTCTCCGGCGACGAGGCCCGCATCGCGGACCTCGTCGCGGGCCATGCGGAGTCCTGGGGTGCCCGCGTGCACCGCCAGGGCCACAACGTGTGGTTCAGCGTGGGCAGCGGGCCGAAGCGCCTGCTCGTCAACTCACACCTGGACACGGTGAAGCCGTGCGCCGGGTGGAACACGGAGCCGCACGAGGCCGTGTGGAAGGACGACACGCTCTACGGCCTGGGCGCCAACGACGCCAAGGGCTGCGTCACCGCCATGCTCCTCACCGCGAAGGCGCTCCTGGAGGAAGGCGCGCCGAAGGGTGTGGAGTGCGTCTTCGCGCTCACCGCCGAGGAGGAGACGGGCGGCAAGGGGCTGGGACCGCTCTTGTCCACGCTGGGGCCGCTGGACGCCGCCATCGTGGGCGAGCCCACGTCGCTCAAGCCCTGCACGGCGCAGCGGGGCATGCTGCTCTTGCGCTGCGTGGCGCACGGCAAGAGCGGTCACGTGGCGCACGCGCACACGGGCAATCTGGACAACGCCATCCTCAAGGCGGCCCGGGACATCCAGGCCGTGTCCGCGCTGCGCTTCCCCGCGCACCCGCTGCTGGGTGAGGCGCGAGCGCAGGTGACGCAGGTGTCCGGAGGACTGGCGCGCAACCAGGTGCCGGACCGGTGCGAGTTCTTCGTGGACCTGCGCACGACGCCGGGCATGGACCACGCGAAGGTGGCGGAGGACGTGGGGCAGGCGCTGGAGAGTGAAGTGGTGGTGCACTCCGCGCGCTACCTGCCGAAGGGCACGGACGCGTCGCACCCGCTGGTGCGCGCGGCGGTGGTGGCGTCGGGCCAGGACACGGTGGGCTCCAGCACCACGTCCGACTGGGCGTTCCTGGGAGACATCCCGGCGGTGAAGGTGGGCCCGGGCGACACGCTGCGGAGCCACCAGGCCAACGAGTACCTCACGCGCGCGGAGCTGGAGGCGGGGCTCGCGTTCTATCGACGACTGCTGCACGGCTATGCCGGGGAGGTGTCGCGTGGCTGAGACATTGTGGGGCAAGGGCCAGCCGCTGGACGCGGCCATCCACGCCTTCACCGTGGGCGATGACCCCGTGGTGGACCTGTCGCTGGTGCCGCACGACGCGCTGGGCAGCGCCGCGCACGCGCGCATGCTCGCGCACGTGGGCCTGCTCAGCCCGGAGGCCGCCACGTCGCTCGTGTCCTCCCTGCACGCGCTCCACGACGAGGCGCGCGCGGGCCGCTTCACCATCCGCCCGGAGCAGGAGGACGGCCACACCGCGCTGGAGGCCGCGCTCGTGGAGCGCACCGGCGAGGCGGGCAAGCGCATCCACCTGGCGCGCTCGCGCAACGACCAGGTGCTGCTGGCCCTGCGCCTGTTCATGCGTGAGGAGCTGCTCGCGCTGGGCGCGCGCACGGCGGAGCTGGCGGGCACGTTCCTGGACTTCGCGGAAGCGCACGCGGACCTGCCCCTGCCCGGCTACACGCACCTGCGCCGCGCGATGCCGTCCACCTTCGGCCTGTGGGGCATGGCGTTCGCGGAGGGACTGCTGGAGGAGCTGGAGGCGCTGAAGGGCGTGTGGGGGCGGCTCGACCGTTGCCCGCTGGGCGCCGCCGCGGGCTTTGGTGTGCCGCTGCCCATCGACCGTGAATATGTCGCGCGGTTGCTCGGTTTCAGTCGAGTTCAACGCAGCCCCATCGACGCGCAGGACAGTCGGGGGAGGCATGAAGCGGCGCTGCTCACCTGGGCGTGCTCGGTGGCGGGCACTCTGGAGAAGTGGCTTTGGGACGTGCAGCTCTACAGCATGGACGAGTTCGGCTTCCTGGCCCTGCCGGATGCCTTCACGACCGGCTCGTCCATCATGCCGCAGAAGAAGAACCCGGACGTGGTGGAGCTGGCCCGGGGCCGCTGCCGCGAGCTGCGCGGCCTGGCGCATCAGGTGGAAGCGGTGGCCGGCGGGCTTCCCTCCAGCTACCACCGTGACTTCCAGCTGCTGAAGCGCCCCACCCTCCAGGCCCTCACCAGCGCGAAGGCGCTGCTGGACGTGCTGGCACGGCTGGTGCCCGCGCTGAAGGTGAACGCGGAGAAGGCTCGCGCGGCGTGCGATGACACGCTCTACGCCGCGCACCACGCCTACGCGCTCGTGGCGAAGGGCCAGCCCTTCCGCGACGCGTACCGGGAGGTGGGCCGTCAGCTCAACGACGGCAGCTTCCAGCCGGACCGCGGCGCGCTGACGGCCACCCACCTGGGTGGCGCCGGCAATCTGGGCCTCGCCACCGCGCGCGAGGAACTGGCGGATGCGCGCGACTGGCTCACGCGCACCCACGCACAGCAGGCACAGGCCGCTTCGCGCGTCTGGGCCCCCTGAAACCTTCCTCACCCCCTTTCGCAGCAACAGGAGTCCGAAGATGAGCAAGAAGTCCGTGGTGCTGGCGTTCTCCGGCGGCCTCGATACCGCCTTCTGCACGGTGTACCTGCGCGAGCAGGGCTGGGACGTCACCACCGTCACCGTGGACACGGGCGGCTTCCCGCCCGAGCAGTTGGAGCGCATCCAGGCCCTGTCCCAGAAGCTGGGCGCGGTGGCGCACCACACGGTGGACGCGCGCGACACCCTGTTCCAGGGCTACCTGCGCTTCCTCATCGCCGGCAACGTGCTGCGCGGCCAGCTCTACCCCCTGAGCGTCTCCGCCGAGCGCGCCTGCCAGGCCGTGGAGGCCGTGCGCATGGCGGAGAAGCTGGGCGTGCAGGCCGTGGCCCACGGCAGCACCGGCGCCGGGAATGATCAGGTCCGCTTCGACGTGGCCTTCCGCACGCTCGCGCCGCAGCTGCAGCTGATCACGCCCATCCGCGACCTGGCGCTCTCCCGTCAGCAGGAGATCTCCTTCCTCGCGGAGCGCGGCTTCCACATGCCGGCGAAGACGGGCACGTACTCCGTCAACGAGGGCATGTGGGGCACGTCCGTCGGTGGCCGCGAGACGCTGGACTCGTGGAGCACCCTGCCGGAAGCGGCCTTCCCCGGTGGTGAAATCCCCACCGACCTGAAGCCTCGACCGCTGATCATCTCCTTCGACAAGGGCGTGCCGGTGGCGCTCGACGGCAAGGCGCTGTCCCCGGTGGACGTGGTGGAGCAGCTCAACGCGCTGGGCCGGCCGTACGGCATCGGCCGGGGCGTGCACCTGGGCGACACCATCCTGGGCATCAAGGGCCGCGTGGGCTTCGAGGCCCCGGCGGCGCACCTGCTCATCGCGTCGCACCGCGAGCTGGAGAAGCTGGTGCTGTCGGGCAAGCAGCTCTTCTGGAAGGAGACGGTGGGCAACCTGTACGGGTCGCTGCTCCACGAGGGGCACTTCTTCGACCCGGTGGTGAAGGACCTGGAGGCGTTCCTCGCCTCCTCGCAGGACCGCGTGACGGGCGAGGTGAAGCTGGTGCTCACCCCGCGCGCCCACGTCGTGGAAGGCGTGCGTTCGCCGCACTCGCTGATGGACGCGAAGGTGGCGACGTACGGAGAGGCCAACGTGTTGTGGACGGGGACGGAAGCGGCGGGGTTCGCCAAGCTCTACGGCGTCGCACAGATGCTCTCTCAGAAAGCGAAGTGACGACATGAAGATCCACGTCGACAAGGTGGGCAGTGTCACGCGCAACCTCCAGGTGGGGCGCACGGTGCACCTCACGGATGAGGTGAAGTGCGAAGAGGGCGCCGTCATCGCGGTGCGCATCCACGGGGAGAAGAGCGTCTACAACCAGTTGGAGGACGTGAACGGCCGGCTCGTCACGCTCCACGCGGGCGACATCGTCGTGGGCGCGCTCGGCCACCGCAACGCGCTGCACGGCTACGAGGGCATCGTGCCTTCGTCCGTCACGGTGGGCGACAAGCTCAACATCCTCAACATGGGCGGCGTCATCGGGAAGTGCACGTCGCACAACCCGGGCGTGGGCGCGCCGTTCGAGGCGGAGGTGCTGGGCCAGGTCCTCACCTTCCCGGAGTTCCAGTCGCGCGCGGGCCAGCACGCGCACATCTCCACCGGCGCGCTCAAGGGCACGTCGCGGGCGGTGACGTGCCCGGTGGTGTACGTGGTGGGCACCTGCATGAACGCGGGCAAGACGTACGCGGCCAGCGTGGTGGTGCGCAAGCTGTCCCAGGCGGGCTACCGCGTGGGCGGCGCGAAGCTCACGGGCGTGTCGCTGATGCGCGACACGCTGTCCATGCAGGACAGCGGCGCGGACGTGGTGATGGACTTCACCGACGCGGGCGTCGTGTGCACCGGCGCGCGCACGGCGTCCAAGGTGGCGCGGATCGTCTTTTCGGAGATGGTGGCCCAGGACGTGGACGTCATCGTCGCGGAGACGGGCGACGGCATCATGGGCGAGTACGGCGTGCAGGCCATCCTGGCGGATCCGGAGCTCAAGGCGCTGGGCGGCGCGTTCATCCTGTGCGCGAACGACCCGGTGGGCGCGGCCGGCGGCGTGCGGCACCTGCGCGAGGTGTACGGCATCGAGATGGACATGGTGGCCGGGCCCGCCACGGACAACGCGGTGGGAGTGCGCTTCGTGGAGCAGGTGGTGGGGCTGCCCGCTCGCAACGCGCGCGCGGATCCGAACGCCCTGGGGAATCTCATCGTGGAGAAGCTCGCGCCCAAGCTGGGAGCGGGGAGGAAGTCATGACGTCGCCTGCGAACATCTACATCCTGGGGGCCTCCGGTTTCGGCGGAGGCGAGCTGTTGCGGCTGCTCTCGGGCCACCCCGGCAACGCCGGCATCCGCGTGGTGTCCCGGCACCACGCGGGTTCGCCCATCCACAAGGTGCACCCGCACCTGCGCGGCCTGGTGGACGGCCGCTTCGAGGCGGAGCCCGACTGGCGCTGGCTGGCGGACTCGCAGCGTCCGGTGGTGTTCAGCGCGCTGGGGCACGGCGAGCTGGCGTCGCAGTTCGCCGGGCTGGAGAAGCAGTGGGCGGACGCGGGCCTCACGGACCGGATGCTGCTGGTGGACCTGTCGTCCGACTTCCGCCTGGACCACCCGGGCCGGTACGCGGGCGCCTACGGCCGGCCGCACCCGTCCCCGGACCTGCTGGGCACGTTCACCTACGGCCTCACGGAGTGGAAGCGTGAGCAGGTGAAGACGGCGAAGCGCATCGCCAACCCGGGCTGCTTCGCCACTGCGGTGCAGTTGGCGCTGCTGCCCATCGCGGCCACGCCGGGGCTGGGGCTCCTGGCGGTGTCGGGTGTGACGGGCTCGTCCGGTTCCGGTTCGCTGCCGGGCGAGGGCACGCACCACCCGACGCGCGCGCATGACTTCCGCGCGTACAAGCCGCTGGAGCACCAGCACGAGGCGGAGGTGGAGGTGATGCTGGTGGCGCACGGAGCGCAGCGGCACCGGCTGGCCTTCGTGCCGCACTCGGCGCCCATGGTGCGCGGCATCTTCGCCACGGTGCAGTTCGAGTGGCCGGAGCACGGCGGCGCGGTGGTGACGCAGTCGCTGACGGAGAAGTACCGCCGCTACTACGAGGGCTCGAAGTTCGTGCGCATCGTGGAGGGCACGCCGCGCGTGGCGGCGGTGGCGGGCAGCAACTTCTGCGACATCTCCGTGGCGACGAAGGGCCGCTCCGTGGCGGTGATGGCCGCGCTGGACAACCTGGTGAAGGGCATGGCCGGCCAGGCCGTGCAGAACTTCAACGTGGCCCTCGGCTTCCCCGAGGACACCGGCCTGCGCCAGGCGGCCTGCTACCCGTAGGCGGTTGAACCCGAGGCGGCTTCGGCGCGGAGCCGGAGCCGCCTTTGTCGTTGGCCGCCATCCCGTGCGGCCGATTCCGAGCCCGGCCCGCGCTCGCGGCCTCAAGCCGCGGGCGTCTTCGGCACGTCGCTAGAGGCGCGGCGCCCATCCCAGCACCGCGCTCGTCCTCAAGCCGCGGGCGTCTTCGGCACGTCGCTCGGGGGCGCGGGGGTCTCCCCTGTGCTGCTCGCTTCACCCGTCGGCGCGGTCGCGGCAGGTGCGTTCCCGGACGCGGACGGAGCTTCGGCGGCGCCACCCTCGCGCTGCTCCAGACGCGCGCCCCCGGCTTCCGCGGCCTTGAGGAACTCGTCGTACTCCGACTTGCGGGCGACGGCCTTCGCCTCGGCCTCCGCGGAGCCCTTCTCGGCGGCGGCGCGGCCCGCGCGGATGGCCCGGGCGCTCAGCAGGATGCCTCCCACGAAGGCCACCCCCCGCAACACCGACGCGAAGGTCCAGCCCGTGGTGAAGCTCTCCATGCCATCGCGCACGAAGTTGAGCGCGAGCACGAACACGCCGCCGGACAGCGCGGCCCCCACTGCGGTGGTCCACGTGCGCAGCGCGACGATGCGGGCGGCGCCGTAGCAGAGCGTCGGCAGCACCGCGAGCACCCACAGGTTCTCCAGCGCCACCGCCACCGGGATGCGCAGGAAGTCGGAGGGCAGCGCATTCACCCGCGCGTGCAGACGCAGCACCAGCGACACGCTGAGCATGGCCCCCACCACCAGCGACAGGAACCCCAGTCCGACGATGAACTGGAAGCGGCGGACGCGGACGCGCAGGGGCTCGAGGGCACTGGGTTTGGAGCTCACGGCCCGAAAGCCTACCGCACTCTCACCCTTCGTCCTCTTCCCCGACAGCCGAGTCCCCCGCCGAGCGAGGGGGCGGGCCGTCGCCGTAGAAGACCTCCTCCATCACCAGCCCCTGCGGCGGCGCGGTGGCCCCAGCCAGCTTGCGCTCGCGCGAGGCCAGCACTTCTGCCACCCAGGCCTCGGGGCGGCGGCCCTTACCCACCTCCACCAGCGTGCCCACCAGGTTGCGCACCATGTGCTTGAGGAAGGCGGTGCCCTCCACCACGAAGGCCACGGTGTCGCCGGACGTGCCTTCCACGCGCACCTGCCGGATTTCGCGCACCGCGTGCTTCGCCTGGCAGTCCGCGGCGCGGAACGCGGAGAAGTCATGCCGGCCCACCAGGGCCTGGGACGCGCGGCGCATGGCCTCCACGTCCAACGGGGCGAACACCTCCCAGTGCGTCGTGCGCAACAGGGGGGACCGCATGCGCCGGTTGCTCACCCGGTAGCGGTAGCGCTTGCCGCGCGACCAGCGGCGCGGGTCGAACTCCGGCGACACCTCCTCCGCGGCCACCACCGCGATGTCCGGAGGGAGGATGCCGTTGAGGCCCATGGTGTAGGCCTTCATCGGAAGCACGCGCTGCGTGTCGAAGCTGGCCACCTGCCCCGTCGCGTGCACGCCCGAGTCAGTGCGTCCGGCGGAGGCAACGAAGACGCGTTCCCCCAGGAGCTTCTGGAGCGCGTCCTGGAGCGTGGACTGGATGGACGGGCCATTGGGCTGCACCTGCCAGCCCACGTACCGAGTGCCTTCGTATTCGAGCGTCAACTTCAGCCGGGGCATGGGCAAGGCTAGCAAAGGCACGCAATCAGCGCGACTTCAGCCATCCCTCCAACACATCCGCCGCGAGCTTCGCCAGGGAGACGTTCGCCTTGCGCGCCTGGGCCTCCAGCTTTTCATACACCGCCGGGTCCACCGTCAGCGCGAGCAGGCGCGGCTCGGTGGCGGGGAGGTCGTCCAGGTGCATGGCCTCCGTGGGCGGGCCGTCCACGGACGCCGCCACCTCCGACAGCTCCAGCGCCATCTCCGACGTGGGCGCGGAGGACTGGCGCGTGGACAGGCGCTTCAATTCCTGCGGGCGCTCGTCCTCGAAGAGCTGCTTGACGAAGTTGGCCAGGTGCAGCGGCGAGGGCGTGAAGTCGTAGGACTCCAGGAAGGCGTCCAGGTCGCGCTGCATGTCCAACGCCGTCTGGTAGCGGCGCTCGCGGTCGCGGGCGAGCGCGCGCATCAGGATGGCCTCCACGCGCTCCGGCAGGTCCTCGCGGAAGTATGACGGCGCGTAGATTTTGGCTTCCGTGATGCTGCGCATGACGGCGACGTCGGAGTCGCCGGTGAAGAGCTTGAAGCCGGTGAGCCACTCGTAGAGGACGGTGCCCAGCGAGAAGATGTCGCTGCGGCAGTCCAGCGGCCGGCCCAGGCACTGCTCCGGGGACAGGTAGCTGAGCTTGCCTTTGATTTCCCCGGAGCGCGTCTCCTCCACCTGGTTGGCGGCCTTGGCGATGCCGAAGTCGAGCACCTTCACCGAGCCGTCGAACGCGACGACGATGTTCTCCGGCGTGACGTCGCGGTGGACGATGTTGAGCGGGTTGCTGTAGCGGTCCTTCTTCTGGTGCGCGTAGTGCAGGCCCGCGCAGACGCAGGAGGCGATCTTCAGCGCGTACACCATGGGGAAGGGAATCCCCAGGGACTCGGCCTTGGGCACGACGCGGCGCATGTCCCGGCCGGACACGTACTCCATGGCGATGAAGTAGCTGTCGACGATCTTCCCCAGGTCGTGGATCTGCACGATGTTGGGGTGATTGAGCTGGGCCGCCAGCCGCGCCTCGTTGAGGAACATCTTCACGAAGGCCGCGTGCTTGGACAGATGCGGGCGGATGCGCTTGATGACGATGGGCGTCTCTTCGCCGCTGGCATCCAACTGGTGCGCGAGGAAGATCTCCGCCATGCCCCCCACGGCGATCCGATCGATGAGCCGGTAGTTGCCGAAGCGGAACGCATCGCGCGGAGGCGAGGAGGCGGCGGGAGCCATGGAAGCAATGTAGCCGCGCCCCGCCCGGGGGCGCTAACGAAGTTGGACGACGTGCACCTTGAGTGCCGGTTCCTCACCTGGAGGTGTCGGAAAGTCGAGCCCCGAGGGACCGAGCGACCCCACTGTCTTCCCCGCCCTGCCAGCCCGCGTCACACCTTCCAGCACCATGGTTTCGAAGCGGCGCGAAGGCAGTCCCGCCAGATTGCAGCAGGCGACCAGGCGGCCCCTGGGAGCAACCACCTTCGCGGCGGCTTCCGCCAGCCGGGCGTAGTCGCGAGCGGCGGAGAAGCGCGTCGTCTTGGTAGTGGAGAACGACGGAGGGTCCGCGACCACGACATCGAAGGACTCCCCCTTCTTCGCGAGCCGCCCGAGCCAATCGAAGACATCGCCAGCCACGTAGTCGTAGCGCTCCACGGATTGTCCGTTGAGGCGCGCGTTCTCCTCGCCCCATTCGAGCACGCGGCGGCTGGCGTCCATGTTGAGCACGCGCTTCGCGCCCCCGGCGGTCGCGGCGACACCGAAGGCGCAGGTGTACGCGAAGAGGTTGAGGACGGTGAGGCCGGAGGCCTGGGCCTGGAGCCACGCGCGGGTGTCGCGCATGTCCAGGTAGAGGCCCACGGAGAGGCCCTGTCCGGGGCGGATGTGGAAGGACAGGCCGTTCTCCTTGGAGACGAAGTCCTCCACGGGTTCACCCCGCGCGGCGGACTCCGGAGCGAGCGCGTCCTTCGCCACGTTGGCGAGCACGCGAGCCTCACGGGGACGGCGCTTCAGGTAGACGCTCCGGGGCGTCCACGCGGCGACGGCGGCGTCGAGCAGTGTGACTTCCTCGGCATCCGTCAGGTCGCGGTAGAGGCTGACCACGACGACGTCGCCGAAGACATCCGCCGTCACGTCGGGCACGCCGTCCGCGGCGCCGTTCAGGAGGCGGAAGGCGGAGGTGGCGGGGTCCGAGAGCAGCGGACCCCGGCGGGCGCGGGAGGCGCGCAGCAGGTCCACGAGGCGGGGAGGCAGGGCACTCACGCGCCCCTTCTACCCTACGAACCCAGCCGTGCGCGGGACCAGACGCGGCCGAGCGCGGCGGCGGCGTCCCGGGCCAGGTCCACGAAGTCGCTGCCCAGCAGCTGCCCCTCACGGACGCAGACGCGGCCATCCACGATGGTCCACGCCACGCGGGCGGCGGTGAGCTGCCCCAGGAGGAAGGGCGCGTAGCCCGTCTCCGGGTCCGCGGCGGGGATGGCGTCGTAGACGACGAGGTCCGCGATGCTGCCCTCGTCCACGCCGCCCGACGGCTTGCCGTACAGGCGGGTGCACAGCTCCGCGGGGCCGCTGACGAACAGGTGCGCCAGCGAGTCATCCAGGTCCGGCATGCGGCCGGAGCGCGCCAGGGACAGCATGCTGACGAGCGCCCCCGCGAGCTCCTCCTGGAGGGTGCCATGGCCGCCGGTGCCCAGGCCCACGAGGTGGAGGCTGGACAGCGCGCCGTCAGCGGATTCGGCCGCGCGGTCCATGGAGCGCGTGGCGCGGGGCGTGAGAGCGATGAAGGTGCCGGAGGCGGCCAGCCGCTCGGACTCGGAGCGCTCCACGGCGCGCGGGTAGCCGGCGATGGCGTGGGGGCCCAGCAGGCCCAGCGCGTCCAGGCGCGGCACGACGCGGCGGCCGTGCGTGGCGTACGTGGTGGAGAGGTCGTCCTCGTTCTCCGCGATGTGGAACACGACGGACGCGTTCAGCTCCTTGCGCAGCTCCGCGATGCGGGACAGGAGCGGGTCCTCGCAGGTGTAGGACGCGTGGAAGCCGAGTGCGCCACGGACGCGAGGGTGTTCGCGGTAGCGGCGGACGAAGTCGGCGTTGGCATCCGCCTGGGCGTTGGCCACATCGGCGCCATCCAGGCTGTGCGTGGAGTGGGACGTGACCAGGCGGATGCCCAGGGTGTTCGCGGCGCGGGCCTGGGCCTCCAGGGCGCCGGCGACGTCGGTGGGGCACGACAGGTGGTCCACGACCAGGCTGACGCCATCGAGCAACGCGCGGGCGGCGGCGAAGCGGGTCAGGACCTCCACGTCCTCGGCGGTGAGGAGGTTGGCCACCGAGCGCATGCGCTCCAGACGCGAGCGGGGCTGGCGCAGGAGGAAGTCGCCATTGGGGGGCAAGAGCTGCCCGTTGACCATGTGCGAGTGACAGTCCACGAGCCCGGGGGCGACGAGGCGGCCTCGACAGGCCACTTCCCAGTCACCAGGGAGCACGGGCACCTCGGCGTCCGGGGCGACGCGGCGGATGATGCCCTCTTCGACCACGACGGCCATGCCGTGGCGGACGCGACCGTCCGCACGGAACACGGCGCAGTTCTTCAGAAGCAGTCGGCCTTCCATGGACCTTCCCGTTTTAGCACGGGGTGGGTGGAGGATGAACCCCGTCTCCTACCTGGAGTCCCCGAAGGGCGAATCCATGCAGGCCGCCGACCCGGGAACTCACTGAAACGAGATGGGAGCCCGGCGCTCGAGCGCGAATTCCACCAGGTCCTGCAGGGCCTCCACCAGGAAGCCACCACTCACGGCGAGGAACGACTCGAACGCGTTTCGAGGCACGAGCCCCATGGAACCTGCCTCGCTTCGTTGCCACTCGGACGCAAAAGCGACCGGCGGGCGCGCCATCATCTCCCTTGCGATGACCGCCAGTTCCTCACGCAACCGCTCGCATTCGGGGACGGACCACTCGCCATCACAATCCGAGTGCACGATGAGCACAGGGAACCGAGAGCCCGGCTTCCCGGCCTCCAGCTCGCGAGTGACATAGTCACGTAACGCGTTGAAGTCCGAATAACCCCCAACCGCGACCTCCTCCAAATCCTCATCACCTTCATGGACAACAAGACACAGACCCACGCGGACTCCTACCTCTCGTCAATCTGAGTAGATGCAGTGCATCGTCACCGGATCGAAGACCGCATTCTGGCCTTCTCCGAAATCGACCACCAGATACGGAGGGTTGGTCCTCCGCAAGTGAATCCTGACGGGCTCAGGCTCCGTCTCGAAGCGGAAGGTGGCGGGCTGATCCAGCCACCACGCCTTCGCCCGCGCGTACTCCTCCTCCGACAAGACACCATCCGCCCGGCTCGAGAATGCACGGACACGGGCCTCATTGTCCTGAAGCAGGGCCTTGAGACGGCCCCACTCGCCCCAATGTCTGCCAGCGATCTGCCCGAAGACTGGCAGCAGCACGAGGAACGACACCAGGGTCAACGGAAGCATCACCCATCGCCAGAACTGGACGATCTGATCAGCCTCCCTCCGGGCGACGAAGAAGCACCCATGGCCCACCAGGAGGAGCAGCCATCCAAAGAGCGCGACCTCCGCGAGCATGTCCACGGGTGGGTCACCAGGGAAGGGGTGCGGATCCCCCCACACGATGCCGCCAATTCCCAGGGCACACAGCCCAACCGCGATGCCCACCGACGGCACGAAGCCACACACCAATCCAACGACTCCCAATCGTGGGAGCCAACGAGGAGACACGCTCATCCCTGGGTTCGGCGCTCGAAGCGCCACCTCCACACCCAGAGCGCGGCGAACGCTCCCCGTGTCGCTAACAGCAGCAACATCACCGCGAGCCCGGGTAGGGTCATCCCCGGTCCCAACGGGACGTCCAGCCCCATCAGCCAACGAGACCACCCTCCGGGCAAGACACCCATGAGAAAGACCCAGGGCAGCGGCCCCAGGTACGCCCCAACGAAGATCCAGACAATCTGTACGAATCGCATGACCGTCCTACGGGATGGGCGTTCCCTGCATGAGCAGTGACCAGGCAGCAGGAGCCATGGGCTCACCTACCAATTCATACGTCTCGCGCTTCTGCCGCGCGGGAACAACACCCAGGTCCCGGAAGAATCGCTCGTTTCCCCAGACGGCGCCAAACCCCTCATGGCGGCAGACGAACAGCTTCAGCAACCAGAACCATGACGACTGGACCGAACCCCAACATCGCAGCCAGCGTCGTCAATGGGAACCACCCGACAGCCACGACGAGCCACGCCATCCACGTCCAACGCCAGCGCGGCAGAGGCCCTCGGTGCAAGGCGAGCGACACCCCGCCCAACGCCAAGACGACCAGTGCAAAGCCATGGAGCAGGCCTCGCAGGAGGCTTGAGAGGTACGAGGCGAGTGGAAACGGCGGCAGGATGAGGAGGTGGTAGACCCAGACCAGAGCGGACACGACCATGGCAGCCCGGAGCACCAGCGGGGGCGACGCCACTTTCATCTCCTGGGAGGTCGCAGTCATCCGTCACATCTCCGAGGCACGGATACAATGTCCGAGAAGCCCCGCGACTCGGCCATCGGAGGTCTTCACGCAGAGCCACTTCTCGGGACATACCGAGTCGTTCCACGGGTCACAAACAAGCTCACAGGTAGACCCCGCGTCAACGTGAGCGAAATTCGTGCGGCCGGCACATACCAGGCCAGTCCCGCAGCCTCCCGCTGGGAAACACTCCGTTCCAATCCGCTCAAGCACGGCCGCAGGGACTTCTCTGGGGTCCGCACCTCGCTTGCAGCCCATGTGCACGCCGAGCAGGACGAATAGCAGCGTCGAAGCAACGAGCCTCATGGCCCCTCCATGCCTCAGTCCGACGGAAGGCAGTCATCGTGGTCGGGCCTCTCAATGATGCCCTCCGTGGAGGTTGTGCCAGTGGGGCATGTCTGAACGCATCTCCATCAGGAGTCACCCGGAGGGGTGCAAAAAGATCCTGGCCCATCGGTAAAAAATCCCCCGCCGCACTGCTCGCCGCTCGGGCAGTCCGAAGTCTCTTCGCACGCCCGCTGACAGGTACCTGAACCTGGTGTCCTGAGCCATCCCCTCATATGAAACCGAGCGCTTCTTTGAAGACAGGGTGCTGATGGAGGAGTTCGGCGAAGCGCTCGACAAGCGGAAGCAGTCGCTCCTCCTTCATCATGGGAATGGCTTGGCAATACATGCAGCCCTGTCGGAAGAGCGAGTAGGTGCGCGTCTTGGCTGTGTTGGCCTTCAAACCCTTCTCCATCCCGAGACTCTCCCCCGCGGCGCCCAGCAGCGTCAGCAGCACCTGGGACAAGGC
>NZ_RAWQ01000146.1:0-28045 GCF_003668965.1 Corallococcus sp. AB030 | reverse complement strand
GCCTTGGGGGGAGCAGGGGGTGGGGCCTTGGGCGTGTCCTCACAAGCGGACAGGGTCAGCGCCATCACCGCAACGGTCATCGTGGACTTGAACGTCTTCATCCGCGTCATCCCTTGTCGCCCTTGTTGCCGGGCGGATCAAGTTTCTAGTTGCTCTTCTTCTTGTCGGTGCTCTTCGCGCCCTTCGTGTCGACGAACCGGAACGTCGTCGCCAGGAAGGTGCTCTGGAGGACGACCTTCTCGTTCTTCAGGGTCGCGCCATCGAGCTTGATGTTGTTGACGTTCACGATGCGGCGCATGTTCGCCATCTCCTGCAGGAACATGGCGATCTCGTGGTAGTTGCCGCTCACCGTCATCCGGATGGGGATGCGCGCGAAGAACTCGTTGCCCTCGACGTACTCCTTGCCGGGCTCCACGCGGGCGATCTCCAGACCGGACTTCTTGCCGATGTCGTTGATCTGCGCGAGCAGCTCTTCCATGTCGCGCCGCTCCGGCAGCTCCGTGAGGGCCTCCGCCAGCTTCTGCTCGAGCACGTCCATCTCACGGCGGCGCTCGTTGAGGTTCTGGGCGATCTCGCTCTTCTCCGCGAGCTCCTGGTCCAGCTTCCGGCGCTCCGTCGCGCGGCGGGCGATGTTCTCCTCCGTGGGCTGGATGAAGGAGAAGAAGTTGCCCACGGTCAAGACGACGACGATGGCCGCGAGCCCGCCGAACTTCGCCGCGGGGGGGGCCTTCGCGAGTTGATCCAGGTATTTTTCCATGACAGGGGTCCTTCGCCGCCAATCAGATGGCGTAGTTGGCGGTGAGGGTGAGCTTGAAGTCGACGACCGTCGGCGCGTTGGCAACGGTGGGCTTGGTCTGCACGGCGTTGCTCAGTTCGACGTTGCCGAAGAAGGGCTTGATTTCATTCGCGGAGAACTCCTCCACGACGGCGGTCTCCGTGTTGAAGAGCTCCACGCGCGACGTCTTGCTGGCCGTGCGGCCCTGATCCACCAGGCGCCCCATGCCCTTGGGCGTCCACACCATGCTGCCCAGGCCGCGCATCAGCTCCGCGACCTCGTCGTGGCTGACGGCCGAACCGTCGATGGTGACCTTGTTGGACACCTCCGAGAAGTTCTTGAGCCAGACCTTCTTGGGGATGGACGAGGACAGCGCGTCCAGCATGCGCACCGGCCCGTTGCGGCCCTTGCGCAGCGTGTCCAGCACCGCGAGCTTCTTCTCCACTTCCGTCTTGCGGGCGTTGATGTTGGTCACCTCGCCGATGACCTTCTCCAGCTCCGCGATCTTCGCGCGCGTCTGGGTGATGCCCTGGTTGGCGCGCTGCAGTTCGCCGTCGCGGTCCGCGTACCAGAAGTAGTTACCCGCCACCGCGGCGATCAGGACCGCGGCGTAGAGGGCCAGGATCTGCTGGCCCATCTCCCGCTTCTTCACCGCCCGGACGGGCAGCAGGTTGATTCGGATCATCATGTTCGTGATTTCCTCGTGGCCAGAGCGGTATCAGCCCAGCTTGTCGCCCGGGCGCCGGAGCGCCAGTCCCACTGCCACCGCGGCCATGGGCGCCACGTCCATGATGAACGCGGGGTCGAACTTGCGGTTGTCCACTTCGATCTTCCGGAACGGGTTGAGGATCTCCACCGGCACGCCGGTACGCGCCTCGATGGTCTTGAACAGCGCGGGGATCTTCGCGGTGCCGCCGGACAGGTAGACCTTGGTGAAGTTCGAGTCCGCGGCGGTGCCCGCGTAGAAGTCCAGCGAGCGCTGGATTTCACCGGCCACCTGCTCCGCCACGCTGGAGAGCACGCGCTCCACGTCCTGAGGCACGACGGCGTCCGCGTCCGCGCGGTTGCCACCGATCTTCAGCGCCTCCGCCTCCTCGTAGGAGACGTTGAGCTGCTTCTGGATCTCTTCGGTGAACTGGTTGCCGCCGATGGTCACGTCACGGGTGAAGACGGTGACGCCGTTGGCGATGATGTTGATGTTCACCACGGAGGCGCCGGCGTTGATGAGGACGACGGTCTCCTTGTCCGGCAGCTCGTAGTTCGTGGAGAACATGTTCTGGACGGCGAACGCGTCCACGTCCACCACCACCGGAGCGAGGCCCGCCTCGGAGACCACGGTGGTGTAGTCGTTGATCATGTCCTTCTTGGCGGCGACGAGCAGCACGTCCATCTGGCCGGTGGCGTCGTTGCCGCCGCCGTCCAGGATCTGCGTGTCGATGTTCACGTCCTTCACGTCGAAGGGGATGTACTGCTCCGCCTCCCACTGGATGCTCTCCTCGAGCTCTTCCTGGCTCATGCGGGGCATCTGGATCTTCTTGATGATGACCGAGTGGCCGGACACGCCGATCGCGACGTCCTTGCCCTTGACCTTCAGCTCGGACATCAGCTCCTGGACGGCCTGGACGATGGCCGTGGAGTTCATCAACGCGCCGTCCACGATGGCCTCGGGAGGCAGCGGCTTCATTCCGAAGCTCTGGAGCGCGTAGCCGACTTCACCGCGCTTGCGCTGCTCCTTGAGCATGATCATCTTGATCGACGTCGACCCGATATCCAGCCCGAGTGCCAGTTTGCCCTTCGCCATGCGTAACTCCATCGGAGAGGGCGCCAGCGTAGCACCGGCTTGATACCCCTCCTAAAAAGTGCTTGGCGCCCGGCCGCCCTGCGGACGGGGGAGCGCCGTGAAAGTCCGCCACGACCGCGCGCCCCCTGGCCCACCATCGCGGAGGCCCGATTTTCCGGCCCCGGCGGCGTTCCGTCAAATGGCGCCGGAGGATTCCTCAAGGGTTGCCCGCCGGGCGTCTCCCCTCCCCTCAGGTCCGGGAGCCCTCCGCGTCCGGATCGATGCCGTACTCCTTGATCTTGTAGAGGAGCGCCCGGTGGCTGATGTCCAACACCTCCGCCGCCCGGGTGCGGTTGCCCTTCGTGCGCCGCAGCGCCGCCCGGATGTAGGACTCCTCCATCTCCCGGATGGCGCGCTTGAGCGACAGGTCGCTCCCGGCCTGTAGCGGCGCGGCCGTCCCGGCCGGGGCGGGTGCGGAAGCCGCCCACAGCTTTTCCGGAAGGCTGCCGGGCGCGACGTGGGTGCCTTCCGCGAGCAGCACCGCGCGCTCCATGGCGTTCTCCAGCTCGCGCACGTTGCCCGGCCAGGCGTAGGCCGTCATCAGGGCCTCCGCCTCCGGGGTCAAGCCCTCCACCGGTGGCTCCCGATTGAGCTCGCGGTTGAAGCGATGGAGGAAGGAGTGGGCGAGCAGCGGGATGTCCTCGCGGCGCTCGCGCAGGGGCGGCAGGTTGAGGTTCACGACGTTGAGGCGGTAGTAGAGGTCCTCGCGGAAGTCGCCCTGGGTCACCAGCTTGCCCAGGTCGCGCAGCGTGGCGGCCACCACGCGCACGTCCACGCGCTCCACGCGGCTTTCGCCCACCGGGCGGATCTCCCCCTCCTGCAGCACGCGCAGCAGCTTCACCTGCGCGCCCAGGGGCAGTTCGCCCACCTCGTCGAGGAAGAGCGTGCCGCCGTCGGCCTCCGCGAACAGGCCCCGGCGGGCGGTGCGCGCGTCGGTGAAGGCGCCCTTCGCGTGGCCGAACAGCTCGCTCTCCAGCAGGCCGTGGGGGATGGCGCCGCAGTTGACGGCGACGAAGGGCATGGCGGCGCGGCGGCTCTTTCCGTGCAGTTCGCGCGCGATGAGCTCCTTGCCCGTGCCGCTCTCCCCGGAGATGAGCACCGTGGTGTCCACGGGCGCCACGCGCGCCACCTGCTTGAGCACCGCATGGAGCGAGGCGCTGTGCCCCAGGATGTGGCCCCCGGAGGCGCCGGGGAGCCGGGCCTCGTGCAGCCGGCGGTTCTCGCGGACCAGCCGCTCGCGCTCCTCCGCCTTGCGCAGGACGAGGACGATCTCCTCAGGCTTGAAGGGCTTCTGGACGTAGTCGTAGGCGCCCGCCTGCACCGCCTCCAGCGCCTGCTCCTGGGAGCCGTACGCGCTCATCACCACCACGGTGAGGCCCGGTTGCTCCGCGAGCGCCGCCCGGAGCACCGACAACCCGTCGCGCTTGGGCATGCGCACGTCCGTCACCAGGACGTCATACGCGCGCGTGGCCAGCTCGCGCAGGGCTTCGTCCCCGTCGGCGACGGCGCGCACGTCATAGCCCTTGTCGGTGAGCACCAGGGTGAGGATGTGGCGGATGGACGGCTCGTCGTCGGCGACGAGGATGGTGCGGAAGAGGGGCATGGGGGATGCCCATCATATGCCGTCCGGGCCCGCCGTCAGGCCGCTGGCAGCGACAGCCGGAAGCACGCGCCGCCGCCCGCCCCGTCGCGCGCGTCCAGCCGGCCCCCCATGCCCTGGGCCAGGTTCAGTGACACCGCGAGTCCCAGGCCCGTGCCCTGCCGGCCCTTGGTGGTGAAGAACGGCTCGAAGAGGCGCGCGCGCACCTCCGGCGACAGGCCCGGGCCGCTGTCCTCCACCTCCACCAGCAGCAGCGCGTCCTCCCGCCGGGTGGAGATGCGCACGCGCCCCTCCCCCCCCATGGCCTGGGCCGCGTTGAGCAGCAGGTTGATGAGGATCTGCGACAGCGGGCCTGGATCCGCGCGGGCCAGCAGGCCGGGCGTCACCTCCAGGGTCACGTCCACCCGGTCCAGCTCCGGCCCGGCGCGCACCAGCCGCACGCACGTCTCCACCACCTGCCCCACGTCCACCGGCCCGGGCTGGGTGCTGGCCGGACGGCCCAGGTCCAGCAGCCCCCGCACGATGCGGTCGATGCGCAGGACCTCGTGGTCGATGCGCTCCAGGAAGTCCTTCAGCTCCGGCCCCTGCGCCCTGGAACGAGCCAGGGAGAGGTAGCCCAGGATGCCCGCCAGCGGATTGCCCACCTCGTGCGCCACGCCCGCGGCCAGCTTTCCCACCGTGGCCAGCCGCTCGGAGGCGACGAGCTCCGTCTGCGCCCGCGCGAGCCGGGCGTTGGCCTCGCGCAGTGCTTCCAGTTGCGCGCGCGTGAGGCCCTGCTCCTGGCGCAGCGCCTCCGCCATGCGCCGAAGCTCGCGCTGGATGCGCGACAGGAATGGCCCGCCCTGCTCGGGGAGTGGAACGTCCAGTTGCAGCCGGCCCAGCTGCTCCACGGACTTCTCCATGGCGCGTAGAGGGCGACCCACCGCCAGGTCCAGCACGCCATAGGCCAGGACCGTCAGCACCAGCAGATCCAGGCCCAGCGCCAGCGGCAGGAAGGCGCGGATCCGCGCCAGGCTCTCCATGTCCAGCGACCCCGGCAGCGCCAGCCTTCGCGCCGTGTCCAGCAGGCGGATGAGCACCGGCTGCAGGGTCAGCCACGACAGCCCCGTGGACAGCGAGCCCAGGAGGAACGCCACGCTGGCGATGCGCCACTTCATCCCCGCACCGGCGCGGGGTTCTTCACCGCGTCCCCCCGAGCATCAGCGCCACGTCCAGGGGCAGCACGCGCGCGAGCAAGGGCCCCAGGAGCATCACCTCCAACCCCGCCAGGGCCAGCCACGGGCCGAAGGGGATGTTGGTGGGCCCGGGAACCCACTCCTCCTCCTCACCCGTTTCGTCCAGCTGCGCGTCCGGGATGGGCTGGAAGAGCAGGCACCAGGGGACGAGCACGACCCGCTTCCACAGGGGCAGGCCGGGCTTCGTGAAGTCCCACGTCATCGTGGGCTCGGGCTCCCCTTCTTCCACCTTCGGAGCTTCCGCCGGAGCCGCCTCGGACGGGGTGAGAGGCGCGTCGGCCTGGGGATCCTGGGGAGCCTGGGGGGGAGCGGCAGGCGTGGCTTCCGCCTCCGGCGCGCCGCGAGGGCCCGCCCTTCCCGTGAGGACCAGGAGCGCCACGCCCACGATGGAGCCCTGCAGCGACGAGAAGAAGAGGATGCCCAACAGCGCGTGCCAGCCCAGGAACGCGCCCAGCAGCGCGACGAGGAACTTGTCCCCGCCGCCCAGCGCCTCGCGCTTGAAGGCGCGCCAGCCCACGTACTCCATCAGCCGGAAGCCGAGGAAGCCCACCGCCGCGCCCAGCACCGCCTGCCCCACCGCGCCCTCGCCCTGGGGAATGGCCAGCAGCACGCCGGCCGCGATGCCCGGCAGCGTCAGGGAGAACGGGAGGATCCAATGTTCCAGGTCGATGAAGGTGAGCGGCACCAGCAGGAACACCAGCACCAGCGCGGGCACCAGCTCATAGGTCCAGTCGAAGCGCTTGAGGCAAGCGAGGAACAACAGCCCCGTGAGCAGCTCCACCAGGACGTAGCGCGGGGAGATGGGCATGCCGCAGCCGCGGCACTTCCCGCGCAGCCCCAGCCACGACAGGACGGGGATGTTCTCGTACCAGGCGAGCACGTGCCCGCACTTCGGGCAGCGGGAGCCGGGCCGCACGATGCTCAGGCCCTCCGGCACCCGCGCGATGACGACATTGAGGAACGAGCCGAAACACAGGCCGAGGATGAACAGGAAGAGGATGAAGAGGGGCTCGGCCCAGCCCGGCGCGTAGGTGAACGTCACGGAGCCGGAATCCTACCCGCCGCTTCCGGAGCTGGCGACTGCGTGATGGAGGACGAAAACCGTCAGCGTCAGTGACAAAAATTGGCAGGCCTACGGGTGATCCATCCCCTGCCCAGCCCGCCTGCCCTGGGAATCCCGGGGGTTGGGCGGATTGTTCGGCGTGGCACTCTTCGTGCTAAGAGTTCCCGCGTCGTTCAACCCCCCTCTGCCCACCGCGGAGTCCCCAATCATGATGAACCGTCTCTTCCGGAAGAAGGGTGGCTTCACCCTCATCGAGCTGATGATCGTGGTCGCCATCATCGGCATCCTGGCCGCCATCGCCATCCCGAACTTCATGCGCTTCCAGGCGAAGTCGAAGCAGTCGGAGGCGAAGACCAACCTGAAGGCCCTGTACACCGCCCAGAAGGCGTACTTCGGCGAGAAGGACACGTACCTCGTCAACTTCAAGAAGCTGGGTTTCACGCCTGAGGCCGGCAACCGCTACAGCTACGGCCTGGCCACCGGCTGCAAGGCGCCCTCGACGGTTGCTGAGCGTGCGTACACCGACGGCTGCATCGGCCAGGACATCGCCCGCTTCAAGAACGCGCCGGAGGGAAACATGGCGCTCTCCGAGGTGGGCGTGCTTCCGGGCGAGGGCAGCTGCCCCTCCTGCGATTTCAACGCGACGGCCTTCGGTAACGTCGACAACGACCCCGAGGCCGACACGTGGGGCATCACCTCCAACGCCACCACCGTCACGCTGGCTGACGCCTGCGGCAACGATCAGGACGCCATCTCCGGTGGCGAGCCGGGCAACGCGTACAACGATGTCAGCTGCCCGTGATGTCGCTGGCCTCCGCGTGAACGCGGAGGCATGATTCAGCATGCGGGGCCTCCGGGAGGATTCCGGGGGCCCCGTTCGTTTTTCCGAGCCCCATGCGCAAGCTGCCCGTCCTGCTGTTTCCCATCGCCCTGCTCTGCGTCGTGTTGCTGGCGGCGCCCCCTGTCCCGACCCTCCGGGTGAACGACCGGCCGCTCCTGCCGCGCCCCGGGCTGCTGCGCGCCGTCTTCCGGGGACAGCTGGGGTTGGTGACCGACTATTTCTGGATCCTCACGCTCAACCGCATCGGCAGATCCAAGACCCCTACGGACTACCGGGACGTCTACGCCTACGCGGACCTGGCGACGGACCTGGATCCCAAGTTCGCGACGGTCTACTGGTTCGCGGGGACGACCATCCCCATCCACCTGGGACGTGAGCAGTACGCCAACGTGGAGGAGTCCACGAAGCTGCTGCGCAAGGGGGCCCGGAACGTGCCGGAGGACTCGCGCACGTGGTTCCAGCTTGCCTACAACCTGATGTTCTTCCACCGCGAGTACAAGGAAGCGGCGGACATCATCACGGAGCTGTCGCGCCGGAGGGATGCGCCGGCCTGGTACTCGGCGCTGGCCACGCGGCTGTATGCCCAGGCCGGCGATTTCGACACGGGCCTGTCCCTGGCGGTGATGATGCGAGACGGCGCCGAGGACGAAGAGACGCGCCAGACCTATGACCGCCGCGTCCGGGAGATCCTCCAGGAGCGCGTGCTCCAGCAGTTGGACGCGGAGGTGGCGCGCTACCGCGAACGGCACGGCCGCGCTCCCACCACCGTGGAAGCGCTGGTGAAGGATGGGGGAATGACCCGGCTGCCAGCGGATCCGTTGGGCGGCCGCTTCTTCATTGGCGACGACGGCCGGGTGTACTCCTCCGCCTCCGAGTTCCGCTTGCAGGTCATCCACGATGAGCGCACGCCCGACGGAAAACGCATCCGTCCCAACGCTCGCCCGGAGGGCACGAGTCCCAATGCAGACACCACACCCTGAAGCCCTTCCCATCCAGGCCCAGGGGCTGTCCAAGACGTACAAGGTCGGCTTCTGGCTCAACCGCACCGTGCGGGCACTTCAGGGCCTGGATCTCCAGGTGGGCCCCGGACAGATCTACGGCCTGCTCGGCCCCAACGGCGCGGGCAAGTCCACCACCATCAAGATCCTGATGAACCTGGTGCGGCCCAGCGGCGGCACCGCGCTCCTGTATGGGCAGCCAGTGGACCATGCGGCCACCCGGCGGCTGGTGGGCTTCCTGCCGGAGAACCCGGCGCCCTACGAGTATCTCACCGGGCGGGAGTTCGTGACGCTGGCGGGGCAGCTGTCCGGCCTGAGCGGCCAGGACCTGGACCGGCGGGTGACGGAGGTGCTGGGCGCGGTGGAGATGGCGGGCGCGGAGAAGCTGCAGATTCGCCGCTACTCCAAGGGCATGGTGCAGCGCGTGGCGCTGGCGCAGGCGCTGGTGGGACGGCCGAAGCTGCTCATCCTGGACGAGCCGACGAGCGGCCTGGATCCCCTGGGCCGCCGGCAGATGCGCGACCTCATCCTCGCCGAGAGGGACCACGGCACGACGGTGCTGTTCTGCAGCCACATCATCCCGGACGTGGAGGCCCTGTGTGACCGCCTGGCGGTGCTGGTGGGCGGGCGGCGCGTGCGCGAGGGCAGCGTGCAGGAGCTGGTGTCCGCGCAGGTGCCCACCGTGGAGATGGTGGTGGAGAACCTGCCCCTGGAGAAGGTGAAGGCGCTGGGCGTGGTGCTGGAGTCCGCGCAGGCCCTGGACGGGCGCGTGCTCCTGCAGGTGTCGGACGCGGACAGCCAGCGGCTCCTGGGCGGAGTGCTGGGCGCGGGCGGGCGGGTGAACCGCATCCAGCCCGCGCGGTTCTCGCTGGAGCAGCTGTTCATGGACGCACTGAAGCACTCGGGCCGCACGACGAGCGTGGGCGGGGAGATCAACACGTGAGCGCGTTCACCGCGATGATGTGGAACGGCTTTCGCGAGGCGCGCCGCAACCGCGTGACGGTGGTGGTGGGCGTGTTCGCGGTCATCGTCCTGTTGTCCTCCACGCTGGTGACGGAGGTGACGGTCAGCACCTTCGACCGCGTGTTGACCGACTTCGGCTTGGGGATGATGAGCCTCATCCTGGCCTTCCTCGCCATCTTCCTGTCGTGTGGCCTGCTGAGCCGGGAGATTGAACGGCGCACCATCTTCCTCATGGTGAGCAAGCCGGTATCGCGCACGCAGTTCCTCCTGGCGCGCCTGGCGGGCACCATGCTGACGCTGGGCGTGGTGCTGGTGGCGATGACGCTCATCTTCCTGAGCCAGCTCGTTCTGTTCCGCACCCCCATCCACTCCACCCACCTGGTGGCGGCCGGGGCGATGTGGTTCGAGTTGCTCGTGCTCAGCAGCGCGGGCATCCTCTTCTCCAGCTTCTGCGGCCCCGCGGTGTCCTCCATCTGCACGACGGGCCTGTACTTCGCCGGGCACCTGGCGGGGGACCTGTATGAGATCTCCAGCTACTCGGAGAGCCAGCTGGTCCGCTGGATGGGCCGCGCCATCTTCTACATGCTGCCCAACCTGGAGCGGATGAACTTCAAGCCCCAGGCCACGTATGCGCTGCCCGTCGACGCGACCACCCTGCTGTCCTCGATGGGCTACGGGCTGGCGTGGGCCGCCGTCTTCACCGCGCTGGCCATGTTCATCTTCGAGCGGCGCGACTTCCGCTAGAGGCTCACGGCCCGGGCTGCGCGGTGGACGGCGCGGACCGGGCCGCCGCCAGCGCGCGGCGCGCGGCCTCCAGGTCCGGCTTGAGGCGGAGCGCTTCCGTCAGGGCTGCCTCGGCCTCGCGGGCCCGGCCCAGTTGCAACAGCGTGCGGCCCAGCTCCAGGTGCGAGTCCGCGCGGCCGGGCTCCAGTTGGAGGGCCTCCCGGAAGCTCGCCACCGCCGCCTCGAGCCGTTTGGCCCGGCGCAGCGTCAGGCCCAGGTTGTGGCGCGGGGTGGCGCTCCCGGGCTTGAGCCGGATGGCCACCTCCAGTTGGCGCACGGCGTCCTCGAAGCGCCCCGTCATCGCGTATGCGACGGCCAGGTCGCTGCGCACGCGGTAGTTGCCGGGCAGCGCCGCCGCGGCGGTCTCCAGGTGGGGCACGGCCTCGGGCGCGCGCCGCACGTGCAGGTACGCGGCCCCCAGCCACGCATGGGCGGATGGACGCTCGGGGACCTGCTCCACCGTCGTCTCCCACAGGGACACCTCGTCGTGCCACACGGGGATGCGCAGGACCGTCAGCAGGGCGAAGGCCGCCAGCACCCCACCGGAAGCGAGCGTCAGCGCGCGAGCGCTCGTGGGCCAGCGCGCGAGCAGGGCCCGGAGCCCCACCGCCACGAGCAGCACGAACCCCACCGAGGGCAGGTAGAGGTAGCGCTCCGCGTAGGCCTCCACTCCGCGCGCCTGGAGGGCCAGGACGGGCAGCAGGGGCACGGCCAGCCAGGACAGCCCCGTCACGACAGCGCCCTGGCGCCTTCGCACCGCCTGGCCCAGCAGCACCAGGAAGCCCACGACGCACACTCCCCCCAGAAGCACCGCGGGCTCCCAGGGTGAGCGCACCCATGACGCGGGAGGCGCCGCCACCAGCGGGTGCGGCCAGAGGAGCTTGCCGCCCAACCGCGTCACCAGCGCCAGGGCGTCCGCCAGGCTCGCGCCGACATTCGACAGCCGCCGCGGATCCGCGGGCGCGGCCAGCCCCAGCGCGCTCAGCCGGACGGTGGCGTACACCGCCAGCGCCACGGCCAGGGGGCCATGACGCCGCAGCCGCTCCCTGAACCCCACTGGCGCCGTGCCCGTGCTCCACTCAAGGACCTCGAGCAGCACCGGCAGCACGATGGCCGTCTCCTTGAGGAGCAACCCCCCAAGCCACGCCAGTGCGGCCAGCCAAGCGCGCGACGTGGACACGGGGCCCGGCACGAGCAACCGCGCCGTGATCAACAGCGCGAGGCAGGCGCTCAGGTCCATCCAGCCACTCACCCACACCACCGCCTCCGTATGGACCGGATGCAGGGCGAAGAGGAGCGCTCCCGCGAAGGCCGCCCACCCGGTCACGTCCTCCCTGCCCTCGCCGCGCAGGCAGGTCCGGAGCAGCCGCCACACCAGGACGGACGTGGCCGCGTGCGCCAGGAGCAGCAGCAGGTGGTAGCCCCAGGGAGCGGTCCCGAAGACGGCCCGCAGCAGCCAGAACGTCACGTGCGCGAGCGGCCGGTAGTATCCCGAGCCCAGCCCCTCGTCCGCGCCGTCGTTGACGAAGCCGAAGAGGGAGTGGCTGAACGCGGCGCGAAGCCCGTCCACGGAGCGCAGCCAGGGGTTCTCCAGGAGCAGGGGAACGTCGTCGTAGACGAAGCCGTTGGCGAGCGCAGGGGCGTGGACGAGCAACGCCGCGAGGACCACCCAGAGAAGCTGGAGGGAGGCGCGCGGCGGCGGACCGTGGAAGGGAGTGGAGGCCATGGGTCGAAAGGGCGTGGACCCTACCACCGTCCCACTCCGCTCCCGCCCCTGGCCGCGGGGCCGGTGGGTCATCCTCCGGGCACCCGCGCCCCACGCCTGCTGGCCTGCCAGGTGCGGATCCCCTCGGGGATCCGGGGCATCGGATATCGTACCCCCACCCTCCGTGGGAGCATCCTTCGTGACCCCTTCCGTGCCTTCCGCCCCTCCCCTCTCCCACGCCGCCGGGCCGTCGCGCGGAGTCCTCCAGGCCGTGGCCGTGATGCTCGCGGCGCTCGCGGTGTACGCGCCGGCGCTGACAGGCGGGCTGGTCTACGACGACTACGTGCTCGTGGAGGTCAACCCGTGGATCCGCTCGGCGGCGACGCTGGGAAACGCCTTCACCCAGCCCCTCTTCGGCTTCGTTCCCGGCGCCTCCGCGAACAGCGTGTTCTATCGGCCGCTGACCCATGTGGTGCTGCTGGCCGTGCACGGCGTGGCGGGTGAGTCACCCTGGGCGTACCACCTCGTGCCCGTCGTGCTGCACGCGGTCGCGTCGCTGCTCGTCTGGGTCCTGGCCAGGCGCGTGCTGGATGACCCGCGTCCAGGAGCCGGCCTGGTCGCGGGGCTGCTCTTCGCCGTGCACCCGGTGCACGTGGAAGCGGTGGCATGGGTCAGCGCGGTCATGGACGTGGCCGCCACGACGGCGGGCCTGGGCATGCTGGCGTGCCTGGCCCTCCGGCCGCTGCGTCCCGGACGCGCGGTGGCGGGGGCGGGCTTGTGGCTCGTGGCGCTGCTTTTCAAGGAGGTGGCCGCCGTGCTGCCCGGCATGCTGCTCGCCTGGGAACTGATGGACCGCGCCCCGCCTTCCGCCGAACGCAAGCGCGAGTGGGCCTGGCGCTATGGACCGCTGGTGCTCGCCGGCGCCGTCTACCTGGCGCTGCGGCTGCACGCCGTGGGTCTCTCCATGGTGAGTTCGGGGTGGGCTTCGGTGCCCCCCGGGCTCGCGCTGTTCAACGCGCTGCCGCTGCTCGCGGAACATGCGCGGCTGCTCGTCCTGCCCTCGGGCCTGAGCGTGCTGCACCCCTTCGAGCCCATCACCTCGCTCACGGCAGTCCGGGCGTGGGTGGGCCTGGGGGTCGCGCTGGGCGTGGTGGCCGGGCTGGTGCTCCTGCGGCGGCGGGCTCCAGGTGCCTGGCTGGGCCTGGCGTGGCTGGTGCTGCCGCTGCTGCCCGCGCTGCACCTTCGCGCGCTCGGGGAGAGCGCGGTCTCCGAGCGCTACGACTATCTGCCTTCCGTGGGGTTCTGTCTGGGCGTCGCCGCGGCATGGGGCGTCTGGAACGCCCGGGCGCGCCGCGAGGCCGCATCCCCGGGAGCCCTCTTGCCCACGGCCGTCGCGGGCGCGGTGCTGCTGGCGGCCACCGCGAGCGCCGCGACCCAGGTGGGCGTCTGGCAGGACGAAGTGAGCCTGTGGGCGAATGCCGTGGAGGTCAGCCCGGAGGCGCCCACGCCGCACTATCAGTTGGGGGAAGCCCTGCTGCGCGAAGGACGCGTGGACGAGGCCCTGCCCGCGCTGGAGCACGCGCTGAGGCTGCGGCCTACCCATCCCTCCACCGTGACGGCCCTGGCCCAGGCCCTGATCAAGTCGGGGCAACCCGCCCGGGCCCGGGAGCTGTTGGAGGCCGCGCTCGTCGGGATGCCGGAACAATCCGGCCTCCATTACCGGCTGGGCGAGGCCCTGCGGGCCCTGGGCGAGGATGAAGCCGCGGCGCGCGCCTTGCGGCAGGCGGCGACCCTCGCGCCCGGAAGCGCCGACGCGTGGCGGGCCCTGGGCGAGACGCTGCTCCGCCTGGGCCGCGCGAAGGAGGCGCTGGACCCGCTGGAGAAGGCGCGGGCCCTGTCCCCGGACACCCCGGGCGTGCTCCAGGCACTGGCCCGGGCCCACCATGCGCTCGGAGATGAAGCCCGGGCCGTCGAGCACGAGGCCGCGGCGGCCCGCGCGGGCGCGTCCAAGCCTTGATGCCTGGCCCCTCTTCCGCGGCCGGTCCGGACCTGGCGGCGCACCGGAGCGAGGGGGCATGGACGCACGGGCCCTTCCGGGCGGCGGGTGGCCAGCCGCCCGGACGTGAGTCCCCGGCAACGCCCTGCCGGCGGCGGAGCGCTCGGGTATGGTGGCCCGGCGACGGGAGCCCGCCCGTCCTGTCGCGGACGACGCCACCCACATGAGCGACACGCCTTCTTCCTCTTCCCTCCGCACGCGACTGCTCCTGCTGCTGCTCAGCGTGTGCGGCGTCGCCCTGCCGAGTCTGGCCGTGACCATCCCGCCGCTCTGCGACCTGCCCCAGCACCTGGGCCAGGTCCGGTTGCTGCTGGAAGCCCTTCACGACCCGAGTGGGGCGTACCGCATCCAGCCACTGACGCCCTACTGGGGTTCGAACGTGGTGCTGCTGCCGCTGTGGCTGACGCTGCCAGCGCGGTGGTTGGGCAGCGCGTCGGTGCTGGCGCTGGGGGCGCTCTTCGCCGCGGCGGTGCACTGGCTGGCCTGGCGCCGGAACCACTCGCCCGAGGCCGCCGTGCTCGGCTCCCTCTTCTTCTTCAGCCAGGTGCTGTACTGGGGGTTCACCCCGCTGCTCGCCGGCTGGCCCGTCTACGTGGTGTGGCTGCACTTCATCCAGTCCCCCCGGGCGACCACACCGCGAGGGGTGTTGCCGTTCCTGCTGGGGGCGGCGCTGCTCTACTGGTTCCACGCCCTCTGGTTCGCGATGGGCATGTTCACCCTGGCGTTGAACTGGGCCCGGACCCGGCCGGGATGGAAGACCGTCCTGCTCCAGGGTTCGGCCGTGACGCCCGTGGGGCTGTTCGCACTGTGGTGGTTCTCCCAGCTCTCGAAGCGGGGCTTCAACTCTCCCATCTTCTACGAGCGCGACTTCTGGGTGCGCATCTCCCCCGTGCGCTTCGTCAGCGCGGCCTTTGGAGGAATGCGCGACTCCGTGGAAGGGCCCGTCTTCATCCTCATCGTCCTGTGGATGGGATTGGGGCTGTGGCAGCACCGCAAGGAGCTGCGCCGCCTGGTGGATTGGGCGCTCGTGGTTCCGGGCCTGTTCATGCTGGCCCTCTCCCTGGTGCTGCCCGACCTGGCCCAGAACACCATCCTCATGGCCGAGCGCTGGGTGCCCTTCGCCATGGCCCTGCTGGTGCTCGCGGTCCCCGCGCCCCGGCTTCCCGTGAAGGCGCTGCGCGCGTGGTCCGCGGCGGCCATGCTGCTGCTGACGGGCTTCACCACGCTGGTCTGGCGCGCCTTCGAGGAGCAGGACCTGTCCGGGCTGGAGGCCGCCGTGGACGCCGTGCCGGAGGGCGCCCGCGTCCTCGGGCTCGACTACCTGCAGGGAAGCCGGATCATCGAGGGACGCCCGTTCCTGCAGACCTTCGCCTGGACGTACGTGTGGCGCGGGGCGAGCAACAACTTCTCCTTCTCCTGGTTCGCGCCCAGCCCGGTGGTCCTCCGTCGCCTGCGAGCTCCGCCCTGGACCCAGGGCCTGGAGTGGAACGCGCGCGCCGTCCGGCCGGAGCGGGACTTCCGCTCCTTCGAATACGCCCTGGTGGGCCTGCCCGACGGTGAGCACGACGGCCTGCCCCAGCACCTCCCGCTGGAGCCCGTCACGCACGAGGGCCGGTGGCGGCTGTACCGGACCGCCCTTCCCGCCCAAGCGCCCGCTCCCGCGCAGGTCGCCCCCACGCCGAAACCGTGACGCCCGGCGGCCTTGTCCCGACTAGGGGCCGCCTTCCACGAGCGGCGCCGACGATGCGCACCTGAAGCGGAAGGTCCGTCCCCGGATTTCGTAGAGGCCCGTCCCTTCCGCGCAGGAGAACAGGGCGTGACGCTGCATGGCCGCGAAGCGCGTCACCGTGTAGGGCGTGGAGGGCTGGAACACGCGCGGCGGGGGCCAGGGACGGCTGGCGTCGGAGCGGAGCCCCGACCACAGGGGCACGACCTCCAGGTACGTGGGCGGGTGCGCATCCAGGTAGCCCTGCGCATCCGGGCCCAGCATGCCGGGCGTGTTGAGTCCCAGCGTGTCCACCACGAAGGCCTGGCCGAAGTAGCGCACCGCTCCGGCATCCGTCACCCAGACCACGGCCTCGGGCGGAGCGCTCGCCAGGGCGCGGCCCAGCGCCACCTGCGTATCGTCGATGTTGTGGGCGTCGTTGGTCAGCCGCTCCAGGCGGGGCGGCAGCCCCAGGGCACAGGCCAGCGCCGGAAGCAGGGCCAGGGCCGCCACCGCCGGGCGCCCCAGGGACGGAACGCGCGTCTGGAGCCACCCTCCTCCCAGCACCAGGAAGGGCGCGATGAGCAGGGGCAGCGCGGGCAGCGCGTAGCGCTGGTGGTAGAAGACGGAAGGGTCGATGGGCGGGATGAGCTTGAAGGACACCGCGCAGAAGAGGAGCCCGGATACGGCGGCGGCGGCGGCCAGCCGCGAAGGTGCTGAAACCTCCGCGCGCATGAGCTCCACGATGGCGAGCACCGCCAGCACGACCAGCACCGGCAACACGGTGAAGGTGAGCCCCGGAAGCAGCTCCCCGAAGCCCAACGCCTGCGCCATCCAGAGGCTCGGGCCGCCCGAGCCCACTTTCGCGTAGAACGTGGCGGTCAGCGGCCGGCCCGACGCCGCGAGGTTCCACAAGGACAGCAAGCCGAAGGACGCGAACGTCCCCGCCGCCGCGGCGACGAGGTACGGCACGGGGGCCTGCCAGGAACGGCGGTCGCGCACGAGCAGCAGCACCGGCAGCGTGAACGCGAGCACGGGCAGCTCCGGGCGGCAGAGCGGCGCGGCCACGCTGACGAGCCCGAACGCCAGCGGCGAGCGCGCCCCCAGGCAGAGCACCAGCCCCCACGCGGCCAGGGTGGCCAGGGGGACCTCCATCCCGCTGACGCTGGCCGCCACCAGGTCCGGATGCACCAGGACCGCCAGCGCGCCGCCCAGCGCCCAGGCCACGCTGGCCCGGCGCAGCGCGAGGAACGCGGCCACGCAGGAGAGCAGGTGGAGGACGAAGCCGGTGAGCTTCACCAGCAGCACGCGCGTCGCCACGTCAGCGGACAGCAGGTGCGCGGGCGCGAGCACCACGGCCCACAAGGGGGAGGTCTCTCCGGTGGCCGGGACGCCCGGGTTGTAGCTGAGCCCCGCGCCGCTCGCGAAGGCGCGGGCGTACACGGCGTGGATCCACGCGTCGTCCACGGGGAAGCCGCGGACCGTCAGGTACTCCGGCGAGAACCAGGCCCAGAGTCCCAGCAGGGCCAGCCCCGTCCCGACGAGCGCGCCCACCGCGCCCCACGGGCGGCCAGCGCCAGCAGGCACCGTCCCGGGGCCCTCCTCAACCGACACGGGACCCGCCCGGCTCGTCCAGCTCATCCGTGAGGCCGTGCTTCGCCAACCGGTAGCGGAAGGAGCGGAAGGACAGGCCCAGCAGCTCCGCGGCGCGCGTCTTCACGCCCTGGGACTGCTTGAGCGCGGCCAGCAGGTGCCGCCGCTCGCTTTCGTCCAGGTGGCGCTCCAGGTTGAAGCCCGAGCCCAGCGAAGGCTCGCCGCTGTCGCCCGGGCGGCTCAGGGGCTCCGACTCACCGCGCACCGCGGGCGGCAGCGTCCCCGGCCCCAGCAGCTCCGAGTCCGACAGCGTGGCCGCGCGCTCCACCATGTTCTGCAGCTGGCGCACGTTGCCCGGGAACGCATAGCGCTCCATCAACGCGAGCGTCTCCGGCGCGAAGCGCAGGGCCGGCCGGCCCAGCTCCTCCGCCAGCCGCGCCAGGAAGTGCGTGGCGAGCGGCGGGATGTCCTCCGGCCGCTCGCGCAGCGGGGGCAACTCCAGCGTGATGACGTTGAGCCGGTAGAAGAGGTCCTCGCGGAAGCGGCCCGCCTTCACCTCCGCCTCCAGCCGGCGGTTGGTGGCCGCGATGACGCGCGCCTGGAAGGGAATCTCCGCAGCGCTGCCCACCGGCTTCACCTTGCGCTCCTGCAGCACGCGCAACAGCTTCACCTGCGTGGCGAGCGGCATCTCGCCCACCTCGTCCAGCATCACCGTGCCCTCGGCCGCGGACACCAGCAGGCCCGGCCGCTCATGCGTGGCGCCCGTGAAGGACCCCTTCATGTGGCCGAACAGCTCGCTCTCCAGCACGCCTTCATTGAGGGCGCCGCAGTTGAAAGGGAGGAAGGGCTGGGCGGCGCGCTGGCCGCGCAGGTGGATGGCGCGCGCCACCAGCTCCTTGCCGGTGCCGCTCTCCCCCGTCACCAGCACCGTGCTGCGGCCCGGGGCCACCTTCTCCACCAGCTGCCACAGGGCGCGCATGCGGGGGCTCGTCCCCACCAGCAACCCGCCCAGGCCGGGCAGGAGCCGCGACTTGAGCGTGAGGTTCTCCTGGCGCAGCGCGCGCTTCTCCAGCGCCTTGTGCACCAGCAGCCGCAGTTCCTCGTTGTCGAAGGGCTTGCAGATGTAGTCGTAGGCGCCCTCGCGCATGGCCTCCACCGCGGAGGACGGCGTGCCGAAGGCGGTGATGAGCACCACCTCCGGCGGCTCCTTGCGCGAGCGCGCCGTACGCAGCACGTCCAGGCCGCTGCCCGAGCCCAGCTTCATGTCGGAGATGACCAGGTCCACCTGGTCCTTCTCCAACATGGCGCGCGCGTTCTCCACGGAGGGCACGCTCGTCACGGCGTAGCCTTCCCTCACCAGGAGGATCTCCAGGTACTCGCGCATGGACAGCTCGTCGTCCACCACCAGCACGTGGCCGCGCGACCCACCGTCATGGGGGAGCGGCGCCGTCACAGGGGCAACCCCACGAGGAACTCGGTGCCTTCAGCGGGATTGGACGTCACGCGGATGGTGCCTCCGTGCGCGTGGATGATGGAGTGCGCGGTGGACAGGCCCAGCCCGGTGCCACCGTTGCGGGTCGTGAAGAACGGCTCGAACAGGTGTCCCATCATCTCCTCCGTGATGCTTCCCGCCGAGTCCCACACGCGAATCTGCGCTTCCTTGTCCGCGCGCGCCAGCGCCACCCGGACGGTTCCCTTTGGACCCGCCGCCTGGATGCCATTGCGCACCAGGTTGAGGAGCACCTGACGCAGCTGGTCCGGATCCACCGGCGCCGTCAGCGCGTCCACCAGGCGCACCTCCAGTTGCACTTCGCGTGAAAGCGGATCCGCGCGGAGCATGTCCACCGTCTCCGACAGCAGCGTGTCCAGGGCCACCGGCCGGCGCTGCGGCTCGGGTGGGCGCGCGAAGCGCAGGAAGTCCTCCACCAGCCGCGCCAGCCGGTCCGCCTCGCGCGTGAGGATGCCGGTGAGCTTCGTCACCACCACGTCACCGGACGGGTCCTGGGCCAGGAGCTGCGCGGAGCCGCGCATGGCGGCCAGCGGGTTGCGGATTTCATGCGCCAGCTGCGCGGACAGCGCACCCAGGCTGGCCAGCCGGTCCGTGCGCTTGAGGTCCTCCTCCATGCGCCGCAGCTCCGTGAGGTCCTGGAAGACGATGAGCAGCGAGCCCGCCTCGCCCTCCAGGGGCGACACGGACAACCCCAGCACCCGCTGGCCCCCGGGCGTCTTCACCCGCAGCTCACCCCGGGTGGCGCGCGGCGCCAGCACGGACACGCCCGGCAGGAGCTTCTCCAGCGTCTGGCCCACGCACGCGCTGTCCGTGACCTGGAGGATGCCGCAGGCCGCGGTGTTGAGGAAGGTGACGCGCCGCTCGGCGTCGCAGGTGACGAGCCCCGACGGCATGGAGGACAGGATGAGCTGCTGCAGCCGCCCCAGCCGGCGCAGGTCCGCCTCGCTCTGGGACAGCGCACCGCCCGTGGCGGACAGCTGGCGCGACAGGTAGCCGGACAGCACGGCGATGAGGCCCAGCGCCAGCACGTTGCTGCCCAGCACGAAGAGCACCCGCGAGGGCGCCATCGTCGGGGCGTCCGCCGGCAGGGTGAGCCGCATGACCAGCAGCAGCCCGGTGAAGGCCAGCGAGGACACGACCGCGGCCCACAGCGCGCCACGCCGATCCAACACCACCGCCGCGCCAATGACGGCCAGGCTGTAGAGGAACGTCAGCGGCGACTCCGCGCCGCCGCTCAGGAACACCAGGCCGGTGGCGATGATGACGTCGCCCACCACCTGCACCACGGCGTCCAGGCGCCCCGCGGTGCCCCGGCGCAAGCGCAGGCCCGTCACCACCGTGAGGACGTAGGCCGCCGCGATGACACCGAACGACAGCGAGTCCGCGCGGCTGGGCTCCTGCGCGGGCTGGGTCGCCAGCCGGACCACCGTCACGACGAGCGACAGGCTCGCCGCCACGGTGCGGAACAACACCAGCCACACCAGACGCGAGCGCAGCCCGGGGGCCACGCCGCGCATCAGCCTTCCACCGCCCGCGCTACTTGATGGCGCCGGCAAGCGAGAAGATGGGCAGGTACATGGCGATGAGGAAGCCGCCGACCACGCCGCCCAGGAACACCATGAGGAGCGGTTCGATCATCGAGGTGAGGGCGCTGACCGCCGTGTCCACCTCGTCGTCGTAGAAGTCGGCGATCTTGTTGAGCATGGTGTCCATGGCGCCCGTCGCCTCGCCGACGCCAATCATCTGCACCACCATGGAGGGGAACACCTTCGTCTCCAGCAGCGGGCCCGCGATGTTCTTGCCCTCGGCGATCTTCCCGCGCACGTAGTAGATGGCCTCTTCCACCGTGCGGTTACCGGCCGTCTTCGCCGTCACGTCCAGCGCGTCCAGGATGGGCACGCCCGAGGAGATCATCGTGCCCAGCGTGCGCGTGAAGCGCGCCACGGCCACCTTGCGGAGCACGTCGCCGAACAGGGGCATCTTGAGGAAGACCTTGTCCCAGAACTTGCGGCCCTTGGGCTGGCGGTAGCTCCAGGTGAAGGAGAACACCACCGCCGCGATGCCGACCACGGTGTGGATGAAGTACGCCTGGGCGAACTTCGACATGTCCACGACCACCTGCGTGGGCGCGGGCAGCTTGGAGTTGAAGTCCGCGAACATCTTCTCGAAGACGGGCGTCACCTTGAGCAGCAGCAGCGCCGTCACGCCAATGGCCACCAGGATGACCACTGACGGGTAGGTCATGGCGCTCTTGACCTTGGCCTTCAGCTTCTCGCTCTTCTCACGGTAGGCGGCGAGCCGGTTGAGGATGGTGTCGAGGATACCGCCCACCTCGCCCGCGGCGCACAGCTGCACGTAGAGCTCGTCGAAGATCTTGGGGTGCTCCTTCAGCGCGTCCGCGAAGGTGCTGCCCTGCTCCACCTTGCTCTTGATGGCGAACACCACCTTCTTGAAGGCGGGGTTGTCCATCTGGCTGGCGAGGATGTCCAAGCACTGCACCAGCGGCAGGCCGGCGTCGATCATCGTCGCGAACTGACGGGTGAAGATGAGGATGTCCTTGCCCGTCACCCCGCCCATGCCGGGCAGGGAGATGGCCCCGTCGAGGGCGCCCTTCTTGCGCACCTTCGTGGGGTTGAGGCCGAGCGACTTCAGGCGCGCGTTGACGGCCTCGATGTCCGGGGCCTCCATCTCGCCCTTCTTGTTCTCCCCGCTCTTGGTCTTCGCCTCCCAGAGGAACTGGGCACTGTTCTTCTTGGACGCTGTCGCCTTCTGTTGCACTGCGGGTGCTGCCATGACGGGACCTCCGGGGAGGGCGAGGAGTCTAACCTGTGATTTTCATGCCCCAAAACTAACGGGCACCCGCTCCCCCGGCCGGCCGCTGGGCTCCGCCCGTTCCACCACCCGAGGCGAGGATGTTGCGCAGCTCCTCCGGGTCGGAAGAACGGCCGAAGGCCTCGTCCTGGGAGATGACCCGGCGCGCCAGAAGGGCGGCCAGCGCCTGGTTGAACGTCTGCATGCCGTACTTCGCCTGGCCCACCTGCATGGACGAGTAGATCTGGTGGACCTTGTCCTCGCGGATGAGGTTCCGGATGGCGGGGTTGGGCACCATGACCTCCAGGGCCAGCACGCGGCCCGGCCCGCCCACCTTGGAGACGAGCGCCTGGCTCATCACGCCCTCCAGCACGAAGGACATCTGGGCGCGCACCTGGGGCTGCTGGTACGGCGGGAAGACGTCCAGCACGCGGTTGATGGTCTGCACCGCGCTGTTGGTGTGCAGCGTCGCGTAGCAGATGTGGCCCGTCTCCGCGATGGTGAGCGCCGCCTCGATGGTCTCCAGGTCTCGGAGCTCACCGACCAGCACGATGTCCGGGTCCTGGCGGAGGATGTACTTGAGGGCCGTCTTGAAGTTGCGCGTGTCCGCACCGACCTCGCGCTGGTTCACCAGGCAGTTCTTGTGCGGGTGCAGGTACTCGATGGGGTCCTCGATGGTCATGATGTGCTCATGACGCTCGGTGTTGATCTTGTCGATCATCGAGGCCAGCGTGGTGGACTTGCCGGAGCCCGTGGGGCCCGTCACCAGGATGAGGCCGCGCGGCTTCTTCACCAGCTCCGCCACCACCGGCGGCAGGCCCAGCTCCTGGAACGTCAAAATCTTGAAGGGAATCGTGCGGAACGCACCGGCGACGGCGCCGCGCTGCATGAAGATGTTCGCGCGGAAGCGCGACAGGCCCTTCACGCCGAACGACAGGTCCAGCTCGTTCTCCTCCTCGAACTTGTGCTTCTGGGCGTCCGTGAGGATGGAGTAGCAGAGCTGCTTGGTCTCCACGGGCGTGAGCGGCGCCGTCTTGAGCGGGACGAGTTCACCGTCCACGCGGAGCTGCGGCGGCGAGCCGGTGGTGATGTGGAGGTCGGAAGAGCCCTTCTCGACCATCGCCTTGAGGAGCTGGTGCAGGTTGGCCACGGATGCGTGTCCTGTCGGAGGAAGTAGTGTGGAGAGGAGGTGGGGTGACTAGAAGCGGTCCGGCGCGGTGTTGCCCACGACCTCTTCGAGCGTCGTCATTCCGTCCATGAGCTTCTTGAGCGCGCTCATGCGCAGGCTGCTCATGCCCAGGCGGATGGCCTCCTGCTTGAGCTCCGCGGCGGAGGCGCCGTTGATGACCAGCTCCTTGAGGCCGTCCCAGAAGGGCATGACCTCGTAGATGGCCACGCGGCCGCGGTAGCCGCGGTCGTTGCACTCGCGGCAGCCGACCTTCTCGTACATGGTGAAGGTGCCCATCTTGTCCGGCGGGATGCCCGCGTCGATGAGGGCCTGCTCGTCCACCTTCTCCGCGGGGCGCTTGCACGCGGGGCACAGGCGGCGCGCCAGACGCTGGGCGAGGATGAGGTTGAGCGACGCCGTCACGAGGAACGGCTCGATGCCCATGTTGAGCAGACGGCTCACCGTGCCAGGGGCGTCGTTGGTGTGCAGCGTGGAGAGCACCAGGTGGCCCGTGAGCGCCGCCTTCACGCCGATTTCCGCCGTCTCGAAGTCGCGGATCTCACCGATCATGATGATGTCGGGGTCCTGGCGGAGGAAGGAGCGCAGACCGGCCGCGAAGTTCAGGCCGATGTCTTCATGCATCTGCACCTGGTTGATGCCGGCGAAGTTGAATTCGACCGGGTCCTCCGCGGTGCAGATGTTGGTGCCCACGTCGTTGAGGCTGGAGAGCGCGGAGTACAGCGTCGTCGTCTTGCCGGAACCCGTGGGGCCCGTCACCAGCACCATGCCGTAGGGACGGTCGATGGCCTCCTTGAACCAGGCCAGGGGCGTCGCGTCGAAGCCCAGCTTGGTCATGTCCAGCTGCAGGTTGCTCTTGTCGAGCAAGCGCATCACGACCTTCTCGCCGAAGAGCGTGGGGCACACGCTCACGCGGAAGTCCATCTCCTTGCCGCCGCCGATCTTGATCTTGATGCGGCCGTCCTGCGGCAGGCGCCGTTCGGAGATGTCCAGCGACGCCATGATCTTCAGACGGCTGGTGATGGCGTTGCGCAGCTTCATGGGCGGGCGCATCACCTCGTACATCACGCCGTCGATGCGGAAGCGGACCCGGAAGTCCTTCTCGTACGGTTCGATGTGGATGTCGGACGCGCGCTTCTTGATGGCGTCCATGAGGATGAGGTTCACCAGCTTGACCACGGGCGCGTCATCCGCGGCCTTGGCCATCTCATCCACGTTCTCCTGCTCCTCCTTGGCGACCTCGATGTCGTCGCCCACGTCGCCGACGATGTCCTCCAGCGAGGGGCCCTTCTCCGCGTAGTAGCGCTCAATCGATTCGCGGATGGAGATTTCGGACGCGACGACGGCTTCGATGTTGTAGCCGGTGAGGAACTTCAGGTCGTCCACCGCGAAGATGTTGGACGGGTCGCACATGGCCACGATGAGCGAGGGCCCTGCGCGGTTGACCGGGATCACCAGGTGCTTCTCGGCCACTTCCTTGGGCACGAGCTTGATGATGTCCGGATCAATGTCGAAGTCCTTCAGGTTGATCGCCGGCACGCCGTACTGCTTCGACAGGAAGTCGGTGAGCTTCGACTCCTCGATGGCGCCCGTCTTGATGAGCGCCGTGCCGATGCGCGCACCACTCTTCTGCTGCTCCTCCTGCGCCTTGCGGAGTTGCTGGACGGAGATGAGGTTCTCGCGCACCAGCAATTCACCGAGTCGACCGGACATTTCTGGGATGCCTCTTTGAGCGTGAGGAGGGAACAGCCAGAGCCCCGGCTGTCAGCGGGACCCGCGGGGGGAATGAGGCCATGCTACAGGGGCCTGAAGCCCTGGCACGGATCCTCCCGGATTAGAGGAAACCGATGCGCGGCCTGTCAAGGCGCCCTGGCGTGCTCCCTTGCTGTCCGGAGCCCTCTTCCAGAGGGCGCGACAGACCCTACCCGTCGCCGCGAGCCACCACGGTGCGGGCGGCCTCCACGTCGCGCTTGATTTGACCCACCAACTCTGCGGCGGAACCAAATCGTTGCTCGGGCCGCAGCCGCTCCAGGAACTGCACCCGCAGCTCCTTGCCGTAGAGGTCGCCGGTGAAGTCCAGGAGGTGCGCCTCGATGGTGACCTCCGTGCCGCCGAAGGTGGGCTTCACGCCGATGTTGGCCGCCCCCGGCCGCCAGGGCCCATCCGCTTCCGCCAGGAGGCGCACGCGGATGGCGTACACGCCGGGCGCGGGCCGCAGCTCGTTCTGCGTGTCCACGTTGGCGGTGGGAAAGCCGATGGTGCGCCCCCGGCCCGCGCCGGACACCACCGTGCCATCCAGGTCGAACGGGCGGCCGAGCAGGCGCCTGGCCGCGCCCACCCTGCCCTCCAGGATGTACTCGCGGATCCGCGACGAGGACGCGACGACGCCGTCCACGTTCACCGGCTGCACCACGTGCACCCGGGCGCCCCGCTTCGCCGCGGCGTCGCGCAGCGTGGTGACGGTGCCGGCGCGCTGGGCGCCGTAGGTGTAGTCACTGCCCACGACGACGTGGCCCACGCCCAGCGTGTCGAAGAGGGCGGCCTCGAAGTCCTGCGGCGTGGAGCGCGCGTAGTCGCGGGTGAAGGGCTGCACCACCCCGTGGGACAGGCCGCACGCGGCGAGCAGCTCCAGCTTGCGCGGCAGGAGCGTAATCAGCTTGGGCGCCAGGTCCGGCTGGAGCACCTTGCCCGGGTGGGGCTGGAAGGTGAGCGCGTTCGCGGGGCCGTGGCGAAGCGCTTCTGCGAAGAGGGCCTGGTGGCCCACGTGCACGCCGTCGAAGTTGCCCAGCGCGAGGGCCTGCCCCTGAAGCTGGCGGCCCGCCTCGGACACGGACTGGAAGACCTTCATGGCCCTTCCCTATACCACCCCGCGCGCTTTTGCCCTGGCCAACCCACGCGGCTCCATGGTTAGAGGCCCCCGTTCCCGCCATGCGCCCTGCCCTGCTCCCTGAACCGGTCGGCCTCAAGTTCGTCCCCCTGGAAGCGCCCCCGGACTGGGACGCGGAGTTCGGCTTCACGGGGCCGCTGGAGCTGGAGATCGGCTCCGGGGCGGGTGGGCACGCGCTGGAGTACTGCCGCCGCAACCCCGGCGTGCGCTTCGTGGCCTTCGAGTGGCGCAAGAAGTACGCGCGCGACACGCAGATGCGCGCGGAGAAGGCGGGCATGAAGAACCTGCGCGTCGTCGAATCCGACGCGCGCTTCGTGGTGCCGCGCATCTTCGCGCCCGGGTCGCTGGACGTCATCCACCTGCAGTTCCCCGACCCGTGGTGGAAGCGCTCGCACGCCAAGCGGGCCGTCGTGCAGCCGGATTTCGCGAAGGTGATGCTGGGGCTGCTCAAGCCCGGTGGCCGCTTCGACATGCGCACCGACGTGCAGGACCGCGGGGTGGCCATGCTGGGCATCCTGGAGGCGGCGGGCTTCCACAACCCGCTGGGCGCCGGGGTGTTCCACCCGTACGACCCGGAGGAGGTGCCCTCCACCCGTGAGCGGCGCTACCTGTCATCCGGAGAGCCCGTGTACCGCGCACGCCTGGTGAAATCCGCGCCGTAGCCTGCACTGGACCTGTCTGGCCCTGGACGCCCGGCGGCCTCGTGTCCGCGGGTGCCCGGAAGGGCCCTTGGCAGCGCCCTCCACCCGGAGGAGAATCCACCCACGGGGTTCCCGCCCCAGGGGACACTCGCGACGTCGGGCCACGACCGCATCCTGTTGGGGGGTGGGCGCCTCATGCCGGAAGCCGAAAGGAAACGGATGCCGGAGGGCGTGCGCAGGAGCGGACCCGCCAACGACTTCTCCGGGCGCACCGTGCTCATCGTGGACGATGATCCGGCGCAGATCCGCCACGTGCGCGAGGGCCTGGCCCCGCACGGCTACGTCTTCAAGGAAGCGCTGGACGGGACGCAGGCGCTGTCCGCCATCCGCGCGGGCCGGCCGGACCTCATCGTGATGGACGTGGAGATGCCGGGCCTGGGCGGCGTGGAGGTGTGCCGCATCGTCAAGGCGAACGCGGGCGAGGGCGGCTTCGGCTTCATCCCCGTCATCCTGATGACGGCCCGGCAGGCGGCGGGCAAGGTGGAGGGGCTGGAGCTGGGCGCGGACGACTACCTGGTGAAGCCCTTCGACATGCTGGAGCTGGGCGCGCGCGTGAAGTCCATGCTGCGGCTCAAGGCGTTGCAGGACGCGCTCCTGGAGAAGAACCGCGAACTGGAGTGGGCCAACCGCGAGCTGGACCGCCGCCGGCAGGAGCTGCTCGCGCTCAGCCGCACGGACGCGCTCACGGGCCTGTACAACCGGCGCTACTTCGAGGAGCGGCTGAGCGAGGAGTTCATGCGCTCGCGCCGGTACCGCTCTCCCCTGTCGCTGGTGATGCTGGACATCGACCACTTCAAGCGCATCAACGACACGTTCGGCCACCCCTTCGGGGACGAGGTGCTGCGCGCGGTGGCGCACACGGCGCGCGCGACGCTGCGGGAGGTGGACCTGCTGGCCCGCTACGGCGGCGAGGAGTTCATTGCCCTGTTGCCGGAGGCGGCCCCCCAGGACGCGCTGCGGGCGTGCGAGCGTGTGCGCGAGGCGATTGAGCGGCTGGAGCTGACGTGGAAGTCGCCGGACGGAATGTCGCAGGAGGTGAAGCTGACCGCGTCGCTGGGCGTGGCGACGGTGCCCGCGGACGACCTGCCGGGCACGGAGGCCCTGCTGCGCGCGGCGGACACGAGCCTGTATTCCGCCAAGGGAACGGGGCGCAATCGCGTCCACCAGCACGCGGCGTGACACACCTCCCGCTTCCCCACGGCGGCGGTTTGACCTAAATCGGAGGCCCCATGCGCCCGCTCGCGATGACGACCTGGCTGCTGTTCGCCCTCCTGGCCCTGAGCGGTTGCAGCCGGCTGCAGCCGGATACCCCCGTGGGGGCCTACCAGACGTTCCACCGGCACGTGCAGCGCGGAGAGCTGCCCAAGGCGTACGCAGGGCTGTCACAACAGACCCAGCAGGTCCTGAAGACGCGAGCGCAGCAGGTGAGCGACGCGTCCGGGGGCATGGTGAAGCCGGAGCCGCTCCCGCTGTTCTTCGCGAATGTCCCGGTGCCGGCGGATGTTCAGGAGGTTTCGCTGCTCCGGCAGGAGGGCGACGTGGCGACCTTGGTGGTGCGCTCGGCGGGAAGGTCGGGCGAGGTCCGGATGGTGAGGGAACCGTCCGGGTGGAAGGTGGACTTTTCAGCATCCCCCCAGCCGTGAGCCCGGGCATGCCCGGGCCCCGCGCATCAGGTAACGTACAACCGTGAACGACAGGAAGACACGGCGGGTGCTCCCCGCAGTCGAAGTCATCCGGAGACCGGGCTCGACGCCCGGTGGCCCGGTGACGCCGTCCTCGACTGCCCCCACCCC